>NZ_MXAP01000040.1 GCF_002027555.1 Moraxella equi | reverse complement strand
GTGGGGGGTTTGGGTTTTTGAAAAAGGAAAAAAAGGGGGGTGTTTTCAAAACTACCACCAAAGCAGATATCACAGTGACTGCCAAATTTGCTATAATACACGCCTTACCTAACGATTTGGGGTAGGACTTTTTTTGTGGCAATCCTTGCCATTGTAATATTAACGAGATACTAAGGAACTAATATGTGCGGTATCGTTGGGGCAATTCGTGCCCATGCCAATGTGGTCGATTTTTTAACAGACGGGCTAAAACGCCTAGAATATCGTGGCTATGATTCGTCAGGCATTGCGGTATACAGTGAGAGCGAACAAAAGATTAAACGAGTTCGTCGTGTGGGGCGTGTCGCTCTGATGGAAGAAGCGGTTAAACAAAAAGGACTGACGGGTCATATTGGCATCGGACATACCCGCTGGGCAACGCATGGCGGTGTGACCGAGCCAAATGCTCATCCACATATCTCAGGCGGGCTCATCTCGGTGGTGCATAATGGCATTATTGAAAACTTTGAAGCCGAACGTACCCGTTTAGAAGCATTGGGTTATGAATTTGAATCGCAAACGGACACCGAAGTCATCGCTCACAGCGTCCGCCATGAATACGAAAATAACGGCAAGGATTTGTATCGTGCAGTACAAACGGCATGCAGTCGTTTTCATGGAGCGTTTGCCATTGCCGTGATATGCCATGATGACCCTGCTCATATGGTGGTGGCTCGCATGGGCTGTCCGCTCCTCGTGGCATTTGGTGATGAGGAAGTATTTATCGCATCCGATGTGTCGGCAGTCATTGCCTTTACTCGTAAAGTCACTTATTTAGAAGATGGCGACATTGCTTTGTTGTCTGCTAACGGCATTGACATGCTCCTTGACAAAAATGGCGACAAAACCGAGCGTGCGGTAAAAACTTCCGAGCTATCATTGGCAAGTTTAGAGCTTGGTGGGTATAGCCACTTTATGCAAAAAGAGATTTATGAACAGCCAAAAGCGGTGGCGGATACAGCAGAGATTTTCCTAGATGGCGGTTTTGTGCCAGAGAATTTTGGCGAGCATGCCCCAGAGATTTTCTCAAAAATTAAAAGCATTAAAATCCTAGCGTGTGGTACGTCTTATTATTCGGCACTTACGGGTAAATATTGGCTAGAATCCATCGCTCGTATTCGTACGGATGTAGAGATTGCCAGTGAATACCGTTACCGTGATGTCATCGCTGACCCTGATGAACTCATCATCACGATTAGCCAGTCGGGCGAGACGTTAGATACGATGGAGGCGTTAAAATACGCCCAAGCCCAA
Source organism: Moraxella equi (assembly GCF_002027555.1). GTDB lineage: Bacteria > Pseudomonadota > Gammaproteobacteria > Pseudomonadales > Moraxellaceae > Moraxella > Moraxella equi. Next base: position 11,033 of record NZ_MXAP01000040.1, on the reverse strand, counting down.
GGGCATGAGTGCAGCCTGTCTATCTGTAATGTATTAGAATCTGCCCTGCCCCGAGCCAGTACGCTCGCCATCTATACCCGAGCAGGGGCAGAGATTGGTGTGGCAAGCACCAAAGCCTTTACTACTCAGCTTGTGATTTTATTTGGGCTGGCAGTGACACTGGGCAAACTTCGTGGACATGTGTCTGATGATGAACTGACTGGTTATGCTGATGATTTACGCCAGCTACCGGGAGGCATACAGCACGCCCTAAACTTAGAGCCACAGCTTGCGGTATGGGCAAAAGAGTTTGCCACCAAGCCGTCTGCACTGTTCTTGGGTCGTGGCATTCATTATCCGATTGCCTTAGAAGGGGCGTTAAAACTAAAAGAGCTGACCTATATCCATGCCGAGGCTTATCCTGCGGGCGAACTCAAACATGGTCCTTTGGCACTCGTTGATGAGAACATGCCCGTGGTGGTCATCGCTCCGAACGATAAACTGCTTGATAAGGTCAAAGCCAATATGCAAGAAGTCGGCGCTAGGGGCGGAGAATTGTTTGTCTTATCTGACCTTGATAGCGACTTTGCCGAAACGGACGGCGTGCATGTCATTCGCACACCACGTCATATCGGGGTGTTATCGCCCATTGTTCATACCATTGCCGTGCAACTGCTCTCCTATCATGTCGCCTTGGTGCGTGGTACGGACGTGGATAAACCCCGTAACCTTGCCAAATCAGTTACGGTGGAATAACCCTTGATTTTTGTTTGGCTTTTTATTATAATGAGCTGTTTTATGTGTCCGTGTGGCTCGGACGTGGATTGAGCTTTTCAATCTGATGATGATATGATATGCGACCTTTGAGCCATATAGAAAGGTATGAGCCTATGTCATTTATTGGAGTGTTCCATGAGTAACAAACATCCCCTAGTTCAACAAATTGAACAATCACAGCTAAAAGACCACCCTTCATTCGCCCCTGGTGATACTGTTGTGGTTAAAGTTCGTGTCCAAGAAGGCGACAAAGAGCGTCTGCAAGCCTTTGAAGGCGTGGTTATCGCTAAGCGTAACCGTGGTCTAAACTCATCTTTCACCGTACGTAAGATTTCAAGCGGTGTGGGTGTTGAGCGTGCATTCCAACTACACTCACCAATCATCGGTGGTATCGAAGTTAAGCGTCGTGGTGATGTTCGCCGTGCCAAACTTTACTACCTACGTGAGCGTTCTGGTAAGTCTGCCCGTATCAAAGAAAAATTGGGTGCCAAAAAAGACGCTTAATGTCTTATCTGATTTATCCAATCAAAACCCTGCTGACATGGCAGGGTTTTTTGTGGTTTGGCTTTATGCTCGGTTAATTCCAAAACGTGCCAATAAGCATGGAAAGCACGTCCCTTGATGGCGTTATTTTTATCACGCGCAACAAAAAACACTCAACCGAAGTTGAGTGTTTTTAAATATGGTGGCGTGGGGCAGGATCGAACTGCCGACACACGGATTTTCAATCCGTTGCTCTCCCGACTGAGCTACCGCGCCATGTTTAGCTTTATTGGCTAAGTGGTGCGTATTATATATGATTTTAAAAACTTTGCAAGCACTTTTTGCATATTTTTTGAAAAATTTTTAAAAACCCATGATTTTTACCCAAAATCCTTGCGTTTTGGGGTATGATAGCGTTTTTTGACGTGGGGGCGGACATGAGTAAATTGCAAACCAATGATTTAAATAGCGTACAAGAGTTTACAAAAAATCAGCTAATGGCGGATTTTGATGTGTTATTTGACACCGCTAATCTACCAAACCCACTAAATGAAGCGTCTCGTTATGCCATTTCCAACGGGGGTAAACGGGTGCGTCCTTTGCTTGTACTGGCGACTTTTTTGGCAGTTGGGGGGCATGTGGATACGCCTGCCTTTGGGGCGGTACGCCGTGCCATGCTTGCCATAGAGTGTGTGCATGGCTACTCGCTCGTGCATGATGATTTGCCGTCTATGGACGATGATGAGCTACGCCGTGGTAAGCCGACCTGTCATGTGGTCTATGGCGAAGGGGTGGCGGTGCTGACAGGCGATGTGTTGCAGTCGCTTGCCTTTGATGTGCTAGGCGGAGAGTATGAGCTTGGGGCGGCTGGGAATGATGTCGTGGCAAGGCTACTTGGCATACTCGCCCCCAATGCTCGGCGTATGGTGGCAGGGCAACAGGCGGATTTAAACGGTGAGCAAAAACAGCTTGACCAACATGAGCTAGAAGCCATTCACAAGGGCAAAACAGGGGCGTTAATCGTGGCAAGCGTCCTAATGGGGGCGGTGTGTGGCGGTGCGTCTGATGAACGCATGGCAAGTCTTGGCGAATATGCACGGCTTATCGGGCTTGCCTATCAGGTGCAGGACGATGTGCTAGATGTCGTGGCGGATACCCAAACGCTGGGCAAAATGGCAGGCAGTGATGAAAAACTGGATAAATCCACCTACGTCAAACTGCTTGGTGTGGGCAATGCCCGTGCCTATGCTGATGAGCTGTTTGATAAGGCAAGAAAACTAGTGGCGGATTTGGGCGATGATAATCTACTTTTGCAAATGGTGGATTGGCTACAAAAAAGGAATTATTAAACAGAGTTTTGATGTTTGGAAAAATGTCAAATTTTTAGTTTTGCGATTTAAATTAATAACTTTTTCAAGCCTGCCCCACTAATTTCCCCATTGCCTTTGGCACGCCCAGCCCGTCATGACCTTTTTGCCAAACAAAATCGGCATGCATGGCGGTTAGGGCGTGGTTGATTTTATCATAAAGCGTTTTATCAATATTTATATCAACCAATGACAAATGCCAATGAAAATGCGTGAGCGTGTGTTTAATGGTTTTGGCGTTATTGATAGGGATGTTTGGCAGATTATCCAAAATTTGACGCTCGGCAAGGCTTGGGCTTTGGGCATGGGTAAAATGTTCGTGCATGGTTTTGGCATGATATAAATCATGCGGTAAATCGCCTTGTTTGTCATTTATCATCAGCATGGGCAGGGCAAACAGCCCATCCCAAATGCCTGTGCCTGTGTTGCTTTGGCGTTTTATCCATAACAGTTTGTCATCATATATCAGGGCAAGCACGAGCGAATGGCGGTGGGGCTTGTCCGCCTTTTTGGTTTTGACAGGATAAGCGGTGGGATTGCCGTTCTTATGGGCGGTGCAGTCGTCTGATAGTGGGCAAGAGACGCAAGCAGGGCGAGTGCGAGTACAGACAGTCGCCCCCAAATCCATCATCGCTTGGGCAAACTTACCGCTATCGTGGGTGGGCGTGAGCGTGTCGGCAAGCTCCCACAGTGCCTTGTCGGTGGCGGATTTGGTGATGTCGCCATCTATGCCTGCCCAGCGTGTCAGCACCCGTTTGACGTTGCCATCACATATCACGCCACGCTCACGCACACCCATCGCCACAATCGCCCCTGCGGTGGAGCGTCCCACGCCACGCACGTTTTGCCATTCGTCTGTTGTTTGTGGAAAATGTCCATTCGTGGCGATATAATCCGCCACTTGCTTTGCTCCTTGATGTAGATTTCTTGCCCGAGCATAGTAGCCAAGCCCTGCCCATAGGTTTGCCACATCGTCCCAGTCGGCAGCTGCCAAGTCTTGTACAGTGGGGAATGTATTCATAAACCGCCCAAAATAGCCCAATACGGTGGCGACTTGTGTTTGTTGAAGCATGATTTCAGACAGCCAAACGGCATAAATGTCGGACGTGTCGGCATGATGATATTGCCAAGGCAAGTCATGGCGACCGTGCGTGGCAAACCAAGTAAGCAGGCGTAGGGCGAAAGTGGCGTGGTTCATGGGTGGGGATAAATAAGTCCAAGATAACAGGAAACGTGATTATGGGGATGATTTGCCAATTTTCCATGGGCAAAGATGTGTTTGGGATAAATATGATAAACTCAATCTTTGCCAGAGTGTCAGAGATTGAAAGCCTAGCAATCCCGATAATCCTACCGCTCACACCAAAAATCGGGTATAATGGCACGCATTTTAAGTAGCCAATACCATGTCCTATCTCTACTCATCAGGCACTCGCCCATCCCATCTGTGGGGGCTTGCCTTGGTACTGTTGTCCTGCCACAGTGCTTATGCCAATAACACCGCCGTTGCCTATGGCGATAACGTGGCGACGGCTTATGCTGACGACCACAATCACGCCCATAACCACAACGCTCATAATACCAATAGTTCAAACACTACCACCGCTTATGCCACGGCTCATGACAGGGGTTATGTGGTGGGTCAGTCCACGGGTTTGGTGACATCAGATGAGCCTGTTGGGGTTTTTGTGGGACAGCAGACGACAGCGAACACCGCCCAGAGTCTTGCCAGTTGTCCTGAGCATTTTTATGCCAATACCGCCCCGCAGTTGGTTGGCACCAAAGGACAAAAATTGGCTCGCAAAAATTACGAGCTGTGCTTTGATGGCTTTGCCGTGCTGTATTCGGGTATCTCACGCACGCCCATCTACTCTGCCGAGTATCTGGCCCGTGAACGCATTCATCAGGCACGTTCACTGGCTCGCAAAGACAGCTTTCATGAAGAGAGCCGCCTGCCTGCAAACGTGCGAGCAACGCTCAATGACTATCGCCGTTCGGGCTATGACAGGGGGCATTTATCGCCCAATGGCGACATGGCGAATCTCTCACAGCAGTTTGATAGTTTTAGCCTAGCCAACATCGCCCCCCAAAACAACGCTCATAATCGTGGCGTATGGCAAGACATCGAAAAAAACACACGAAACTTGACGGTCAAATATGGCGAGCTGTATGTCGTGACAGGTGTGGTGTTCCAAGGTCGTCAAATTGCCCAAATCGGCGATGGCGTACTGGTGCCGAGCCACTTTTTCAAGGCGGTTTATGTCCCTAGCATCAACCGTGCAGGCGTGTACTATACGCCCAATGACGAAGCAGGCGTGGTCGAGCATATCGGCCTTGCCGAGCTCTCCGAACGAACAGGCATCAATGCCATGCCGTCGCTGTCGCCACAGGTGCAGTCATCGGCTTTTAATTTACCCCCTTTGTCTGAGCATGTGGACAGCGTGGATAAAGGGGGTGATACAGAAGGTTGGCTTGCGATTTTGGTGCTGTTGGTAGAATTTGTGATGAGTTTATTAAAATAAGGTGGAGCGATGAATGTCTTTGACAATGACAGCGAAGTCCTACAAATTGGGGCTTTGACCATAGAAAATGGCACGGACAGTGTCATCATCAGTGGCGATGTGGAAATTACCAAAACGCAGGCGGGCAAGGCACAGGCACAGGCATTGCTCGACTTTGCACAGGCACTTTGTGGGGCGTTTGATGAGTTAGGCGGTCAAGATTTGCCTGCTACTGCTGACAAAGACCCATCCAAAGTAGTCATGGTAAACAACCCTTTTGAGTAGACATGCCTTAGGCAGAAACATTTTTACCAAGCACTTACAAAAAGGCAGATGGCTTACAAAATTAATGTTTGCAATTTAAAAAATCCTTGTTTATAATGGGTAAACAGTTGTCAGTACGAGTACTGACTGGCTTGGATTAATTAGATTTTTGTACACAGGAGTAAGCCATGAAATTAAACAAACTACTTGCCATCGGTCTAGGTGTTGCAGTATCTGCCAGTGCATTTGCCAATGATGATGCCATTGTGGGCAACTGGAAAATGAGTGAAAAAGGCGAAGCCAAAGCCATCATCAACATCAGCAAGTCAGGCAGTGGCTATCAAGCTGTGATGACCAAAGGCTTGACCGAAAAAGCCAAAAAGCGTGAAGGCACGACCGTCATCAGAGACATCAAAGCCCAAGGTGGTGGCAAATATGCAGGTAAAGGCAAACACCCAACCCTGCCCATCTCAGGCACTGCCAACATCACGCTAAATGGCAATAACATCGCCATCAAAAGTAAAGCAGGCACGCAAACGGGCGTCAGACAGTAACCAAAGGCTGATTTAAACAGTCAAACACACAAAACCCCACTTCGGTGGGGTTTTCTTATAGGGCATTCTCGTCCGTCTCGCCCGTGCGAATGCGAATGACTTGCTCTAATGGCGTAACAAAAATCTTGCCATCGCCAATCTTACCTGTGTTGGCGGTATCAATAATGGCACCAATGACGCCATCAACCATGTCATCAGCACAGGCGATTTCTAGTTTGACTTTTGGTAAAAAATCCACCACATATTCCGCCCCACGATACATCTCGGTATGTCCTTTTTGGCGACCAAAGCCTTTGACTTCGGTGATGGTAATGCCGTTTACGCCAATGTCCGACAAGGCTTCACGGACATCGTCCAGTTTAAAGGGTTTGATAATGGCGGTAACAAGTTTCATAAAAATCCTTATTGGCAAGTAGCTTTTGTCATTATATGACAATTTTGGCAAAAATCCAACAACACCCACGCCAATTCTGATAGAATAATGATTATTTGACATTTAAAAAGGCATACTCATGGCAAATTATACAGTCATCGGCTTGGGCGGTTCTGGGCTGTCTGCGGTCAATTTTCTGGTAAATCAAGGACATACGGTTGCCGTTACGGACGGTAATTTCCCCCCGTTGGCGGACAAATTGCCAAGCGGTGTGGCGACTTATTTTGGCGGTATCAATGCTGATATTTTACTTGCTTCGGACAAAGTCGTCATCAGTCCTGGCATCGACCCCACCACGCCTGCCATAGCCCAAGCCATAGAGCAGGGCGTAAGTGTGGTCAGCGATGTACAGGTGTTTATTGAAAATCTAAAAAAGCGAGACACGGACAACGGCACGCATACACCCATCATCGCCATTACAGGCTCCAACGCCAAATCCACCGTAACCACGCTGGTCGGACTCATGGCAGAAAAGTCAGGCAAAACCGTGGGTGTGGGCGGTAATATCGGCACACCTGCCCTTGATTTATTAAACATTGACGGCATGGACATGGCGGTGCTTGAATTGTCGAGCTTTCAGCTTGAAATGATGAGTGAGCTTGGGGCAGACGTGGCGACCATTTTGAATTTATCTGCCGACCATTTGGACAGACATGGCGATATGGCAGGGTATCTTGCCCAAAAATTACGCATTTTTGATAATGCCAAAAATGCCGTGGTGTGGCTGGACGACAAAAAACTTGCCCGTGCCTGTATCGCTCATTTGCCCAAACACGCCCAAATGATAAGCACGTCAGGGGAGATTGGCGAGGGCTTTTCGGCGGATTTTTGTTTAAAAGGCGAAACGGACGAGCATGGCGAAACCATTTGGCTGTGTCATAATGGCGAAAAACTCATCTCATCTGATGAAATCTTGATTAAGGGCAAACATAATTTGCTTAACGCCTTATCCGCCTTAGCCTTGGGCAGTGCCGTGGGGCTTGACATGAATGCCATGCTTGATGTGCTACGGACGTTTATGGGCTTGCCACACCGCTGTGAATATGTGGCGGACGTGGGTGGCAAGGTGTATTTTAACGACTCAAAAGGCACGAACATTGGAGCGACACTCTCCGCCATTGATGGGCTTGGGGCGGTGTATGGGGAGCAGTCGCTTGCCTTGATTTTGGGCGGTCAGGGTAAGGGGCAGGATTTTGCTGAGCTTATCCCTTTTGCCGAACAGTTTGCCGACAGCATTTATCTTATCGGACAAGACGCCGATTTGATACAAAAAACGTTGGCAAACAACCCTGATTTGGCAAGCAAAATGACACAAGCAGGCACACTTGAAAAGGCGGTAAAGCTTGCCAGTCAAAGCTCTGCCAAAGTCGTACTACTGTCGCCAGCGTGTGCAAGCCTTGACCAATTTAACAGCTATAATGAGCGTGGTGAGCGGTTTGTGGGATACGTCAAAGCGTTGGCGTGATTGGACGGTGGTTATTAGCATGGTCAATCACATGCTTTTGGGCAGGTTGTGGGGGCAAACTGCAATTTGCCCTATGATGGTGCATTGACTTTGCCAAGGTATACCTAACGAATTTGATATTTACCACAGGCTTTGTAGGGACTGGCTCCGCACATCCTTTGATAACATACCAATTTTTATAGGCGTGCACAGCACGCCCCTACGCCAGACATTATTTGAATTTGTGGTATATTTTTGCCTTATAATTTAGACAACACCAAACCCTACCCAAATCCTACGCAATTTTTGCCCAAGCCTTTCTAATTTCCCCAAATTTTTGTTAAATAATCAAGCATTTAGCAGAGATTTGGTTTATAATATAGCCCCCAAATTTTCCCAAGCATTGCCCTGTCATGAGTTTTTTTAACATCCCCACGACGATAGCTACATCGCCCTATGTACCGTCTGTTCGGACGGTGTTGATGACGAGTCTGTTTTTGTTGCTGTCCATGAGTCTTTTGATGATGGCGTCAGCGTCAGTGCCGTTTGCGATGACCAAAGGCTTGTCGCCCATGACTTTCTTTTATTCACAGGCGACTTATATTGTTATCGGTTTGTTGGCGGGCATGGTGGTGTATCGCTTTCCTTTGAAGTGGTATTTTGAAATTGGGCTGTTGGTGTTGGCATGGCTTGTGGCACTGTTACTGTTGATAGTGACGCTAATAACAGGGACGGTCATTAATGGTTCACAGCGATGGCTTGACTTTGGGGTGTTTAATTTTCAGACGTCCGAATTTGTCAAACTGCTGATGGTGTTGGTCATTGCTGACTATGTGGTCAGACGGTCGGCAGAAGTGCGAGGCAGTCTGATTGCAGGGTGGCGACTGACGGTGTGGTATTTGCCGATGATTGCCCTGATTTTGTGGCAACCTGACTACGGTTCGGTGGCGGTGATTATCGCCACAGCGAGCATTATTTTGTTTGTCAGTGGGGTGCCATTACCGCATTATGTGGCGTTGGTGTCGGCGGTGTTCGTGCCTGCACTGGTTTATGGACTGCTGTCATCGGATTATCGTAAAGAGCGACTCATGTCGTTTTGGGAGCCGTTTGATGACGTGCAGGACACCGATTATCAGCTGTCTCGCAGTCTGATAGCCTTTGGGCGGGGGGAGTTTGACGGGGTGGGCTATGGCAACAGCGTGCAAAAATTATCGCACCTGCCCGAAGCTCATACCGACTTTATTCTAGCCATCACGGGCGAAGAGTTGGGCTTTTTGGGGGTGGCGTTTGTGTTACTGCTTGAGGTGCTGATTGTGGCGACGATTATGAGAATCAGCCATACCGCCCTAAAACGTCGCCAACTGCGTCTTAGCTACATGGTATTTGGGTTTGGCGTGGTGATTTTTGGGCAAGTGCTGATTAATGCAGGCATGAACATGGGGCTTATGCCAACCAAAGGCTTGACCTTGCCATTTTATAGCTTTGGCGGTTCGTCCATGCTGATGGCACTTATCATGATTGCCATGATTTTAAAGGCGGACAAAGAAAGCGAGCGAATTTATCTGGAAAATAAAAACAGAGAGTATTAAAAGAGTTGGGGTGTTTAAACCATCCCCAATGTTGCCCCTTGTAACACGCCATTATCCCAATGACGAGTCGCCCACATAAGTATCGTGTCGGGCGTCTCTTTTTGTAGTTCTGTTGGCGGATTTTGCCCGAGCAAGGTTAGAGCGGTAAAGAGTAAATCGCTCACTTTATCAGGCGTGGTGGTGTCTATCGGTGTGGCAAGGTTTTGTTTGGAGAGTTTTTGTCCGTCATGATTGACAAGTAGGGGCAGATGATAAAAATAGTGAGGCGTGGGAAGGAGACATGCTTTGGCGATACAGAGCTGGGCGACCGTCATCGGCATGATGTCAAGCCCCCGCATGACGTGCGTTATTCCTTGCAAGCCGTCATCAATGGTGCAGGCGAGTATGTAGTTTATCATGCCGTTTTGGCGTTTGACGACCACATCGCCAAGACTTTTGGCAGGGTTGTCCCATATCACGCCTTGTATGCCGTCAAAAAAGGCGGTCAGCACGTCAGGCAGGCACAGACGGATTTTGTTGTCGCTTAGGTTTTTGTGCAGGCATAATCGGGGGTAAATCGGAGCAAGGTGTAAATCCTTGATATTAACGTCATAAAAGCCCACCGCAGGTATGGATAGGGCGGATAGCTCCTTGCGAGAGCAGGTGCAGTGATAGGTGATGTTTGATAAATGAGCAAGATACTCATCATAAATATCTGTGCGTTTGGATTGAAATAGGATTTCGCCGTCCGAGTATAGTCCCAAATTATCCAAATCGGTCAAGATAGAGACAGCATAATCAGGCTTACACCGCTCAAAGTCCACGTCTTCAATCCGCACAAGCCACTGTCCGCCCAATGACTTGATATGGCAATAACTTGCCAAAGCGGTACACAGTGACCCCAAATGCAACGCCCCAGTTGGGGACGGGGCAAAGCGACCGATAATGGGGCGTGGGTTCATGGCAGGCTTAGTGTCCGTGATTTTGCTTTTCTTTCATCTCGGACATGGTTTTGCAGTCAATGCACTGCGTGGCGGTGGGGCGAGCTTCTAGGCGTTTTAGCCCAATCTCCGTGCCACACGTCTCACAAAACCCATAATCGCCTGTCTCAATCTCCGCCAGTGATTTGTCAATCTTACGCACCAGTTTACGCTCACGGTCTCGGGTGCGTAGAGCGAGGGCAAACTCTTCTTCTTGGGTGGCACGGTCATTGATGTCCGCTATTGCCCCTGTCTCTTCGTTAATGTAGTCCTTAGTGCGTTCGGCTTCGGCAAGTAGTTCGGTTTTCCAATTTACCAAAATCGCACGAAAATGCTCCAACTGAGCGTCCGACATATATTCTTCGTCTTTGGCAGGGGTGTAGGGGGTGAAAGTGGCGTTTGCCATGCGTTTATCCTTTAAAAACGGTCAATTTGACCAAGCATGAAAAAAATTAACACTCAAAAAATTGCGTCCTAAATGGGGATATGTTTGGATTTTTCAAGTGGGGCGTGTTGAATGTTGGTATTTGCAATGAAAAATGAGAAAAATCGCACGTTTTTCAAGGAAAAAGTGAAGTTTGATAGTCGTTCTATCAAACGAGCTTTTGACGATGAAAAACAAGATTTAGTCATTTTTCATGCAAAAATTGATTAAATTATCAAATTTTTACCCCACTCTCAAC
>NZ_MXAP01000004.1 GCF_002027555.1 Moraxella equi | reverse complement strand
GTTAGTTGAGAGTGGGGTAGTAATTAATTATTGTAAAATTAGATAAAAAATCAGGCAAAGTGGGGTGCTTTGCCTGATTTTTTATGTGGTTTTTAAAATTATTATCTGTAAAAGCTATAACGGGCGATAGCCGAGCTTTTTTAGGCGAACTTTGGATTTGGATTTGCGTCGTGCCATCGGGTCGTAGGATAAGGGGCGATAAATCTCCACCCTATCGCCATCTGACAGCACTGTGTCTAGGCGTTTTTTTTGGCTGTATATGCCGACATACCACGCCTTGTGGCTAGGGTCGGCAGTCATGTGCGTGTCGCACCACGCCCCAAAGTCGATAAAATTCGGCAGGCTAAGCCAGCCTGCATGAACTAGGGCTTGGTATAGGGTTGTTCTGTGGGGCAGGATAAGTTCTTGATAGTAGTGCCTGTCCGCGTCTGCATACGCCAAAGCGATGTTTATTGTAGCCATTGCCCGACCCAGCCGATGAGTGCGATGATGATGGCAAGTGGCACGCCAATACGCACCAGTACTCGCCAGATGTTATAACGCCCTTCACTTTTAAAGTTAAAAGTTTTGCGTAAGTGGCTGATTTTCATCACAAAGCCAGAGAACACCGCCAAGATAACGACCGTCAAGAGACTGATGACGACCAGTGCCATTAGGGCGATGTTGGCAGGCAGGGCGGATAACAGCATGGCAAGCACGATACCAGCAGATACGCCCTTGATAAGTCCAAAGCGGATTTTGAGCTGACTGATGGCATAGTACACCAAGAAACTGGCGATGAACAGCATGCCCACACTCGTCACGGCAAAGGATGTTGGCGTGACAAAGGCACTGCCGACCATCAGAGCAAACGCCCCAAACACAAGCTGAGTAAGCCAGATGGGTAATATCAATCCTGATAAGGGCTTTTTGTTGTTCTTATCCATGACTTGTCGGGTCATGTCCACGCCCAAGAACCAGTACAGACCTGTACCCACGCCCACCGAGAGTAATGCCAAAGAGACCGCCCTTGCCCACTCGTCAAGCGATACAGACGTGATGGTTGGCACACTCACACCGCTAGCTAGACCGCCATCAAAGAGCGAGATAAGCCCGCCGATAGTGACAATGATGACCCCGACCCCGAGCAGGCGAGTTTTGAGTAGGCTTAGGATGAGTACTACTATCATCGCCCCTGCACTTAGTCCAACGCTTGGCACACTAAGGTTGAGCTGGGGTAGGTGCTGATGAAGTCCTGCCCCAATGCGTGCGGTCATGGTCGCACCAATGAGTAGTGAGACCAACACCGACAGCCCTGCAAAAGCTCGCCATGTCATCTTGGCATCGGCTTCACGGGTAAGCTTTTGCATGCCAAGCCACACACCATTGCCGCTGCGAGCAGATAGGGCAAGCTCGGCAAATAAGACAGGCAGACCCACCACAAGCATGGCAATCACCCACAACAGCCAAAAATCTAGCTCATGAGCCATGCTCGGGGCAATCTGATGGGCAAATAAGAGTGGTAAGGCACATGCCACAAAAAACACGGTATAACGAGATAACATAGCAAGCTCTGGTTGGGCGGTTAGGGATGGATAAGGGTAAGCAAAAACCAAATAGGGGCAAAATCAAGCAACGACAAAACCCCAATCAAGGGGTTTTATCACACACAAGTCTAAATCTGACAAATCAGTGAACGGCACTGATAAATTCAGAAAGCATCTTGATGTCTTTATCAGACAGTTTGGCTGCCACGATTTGCATCATGCCTTTTTCGTCTTTTTTGGCAGAGTCGTTGGTACGAACCTGTTCTGCCATGAGACCTTCATCTTCACGACCTGCGGCACGGAACAGTTTTAGTTGAGTTGAGATATAGGTAGCATGCTGACCGCCAATGCGTGGGAACGCCGCCCAGTCATTGCCTGCCCCTTTGGGGTCATGGCACCCTGCACAAGGGATGATACCACGACTCTTGTCGCCACCTAGGTAGAGCTTTTGGGCGGTGGCGTTCGTGGCTTTGTTGCCATAGCCCGGTAGCCACGGGGCTTGACTGGCATAGTAGCCTGCTACGTTAGCAAGATCTTGTTGGGTAAGTCCTGCAAGTTGTGCCTGCATGATGCCATTTTTTCTGGCACCTGTTTTAAAATCGACCAGTTGTTTGTATAGGTATTTGATGTTTTGACCGCCCAAATTTGGCTGAGCTGGGGCAACCGAGACACCATTGGCACCGTGGCAAGCGGCACAGTTGGCATCTACAATGGCTTTACCTGCTTCGATGTCAAAGGCAGGAACAGTTGGAGCGGCAGTAGCGGTCAAGGCGATAAAACCAAAACCTGTGGCGAGCAACGTTTTGGCTAGCATGGCTTTGGCTGACAAATTCATGGCTTTCATAACAATTTCCTACTAACTTCGGGGCAATCCCCGTGTCTTGGGTTTTGTATCTTTTTATTTGGCTTTTAAAAGTCAAATGGGTAAATCTTGCTTATTATAGCAAGACTTCGCTAAATTTTCCTACAAAAATTGTGGTTTTGGCAACATTTTTTTGCAAAAAGATGAGATTTTAACAAAAAAATTATCAAATCAAGCCATCATCAACTTATGATTGACAAAAGCCATAAAAATGGGGCATGTACCCAAAAGATGATGTTGCTGTTTGGGTAAACATGCCCCAGTTTTTTATTTTGCCATGTAGTCAATCAATGCCCGAAACTCATCATCGCTACATGTTTGGCACAAGCCCTTGGCAGGCATTTGGGGCATGCCTTTTTTGGTGTTTTTGACTAAGGTTTCCATGCCTTTTTGGGCTTTTAGCCTATCCCATGTGGCTTTGTCGCCTTTTTTGGGGGCGTTTAAGGCACCGCTATCGTGGCAGGTGGCACAGGTTTTTTGATAAGTCGTGGCGACATCGGCATGGCTTACACCTGTGGTGACTAGGGCAAGACTGGCAATGGCGATTTGTAATAATTTTGACATAATAACTCCCACTAAGGGTAATTTGGGATAAATGTGAGAATGACTGTTTTCTCTTATGCTTTTATTATGCAAGTTTTTTGCCAAGTTGCAAGGGATATTTGGTAACTATGCCGAATGCGACTTATTTACCCTTTGGGTTTTTATCGCTATTTTATGGCTTTCATGATACACTATTTTATCATTGTTTAATCGCTATTTTAAAATCATGACCACCACCGACTACCAAAAAATCATTCGCCAAACCGCCTTTTCGCTCTCCGCCCCTACGCTCAAACTTTGTCCGCCCGATACGGGTTTTGAAGTGGCGTTTGCAGGGCGGTCTAACGCAGGCAAATCGTCCGCCATTAACACCATCACTCACCAAAAACAGCTCGCCCGCTCGTCCAAAACCCCAGGGCGAACGCAGATGATTAACTTTTTTAATGTCGGCTCAGAACATAGTCGTATCGTGGATTTGCCCGGCTATGGCTATGCCCAAGTGCCAGAAGCGATGAAAATCAAATGGCAAAAAGAGCTTGAAAATTACCTTGTTCATCGTGAAAGTTTGACGGGGCTAATTTTACTCACTGACATTCGCCACCCGTTGAAGTATTTTGATGAGCAAATGCTCCATTGGGCAAAGGACGGCGACTTGCCTGTTCATGTGTTACTCACCAAAGCGGATAAATTAAAACGTGGGGCTCAAAAAACCGCCCTTTTGCAAACCAAAAAACAACTGCAAGCCTTAGACTTGCCATTTTCCATTCAGCTGTTTTCGGCATTAAATAAAGAAGGGCTTGATGAATTGGCGGACGTATTGGGCAATTGGCTACATTTGGGCGAAACCTTAAATTTAGAAAATGCGGATTTTGATAATGAAAATTTAGCAAATGATAAATTGGATAATACAGAATTAAATAATGATAATTAAAAATTTGTGAATTATTGTAAGGGAAAATCACATTCGCTCAAATAAAATTAACAACCATGATTTAAATCAAAAAGGCAAAAAATGACAGGCATTTTATATATCGTTGCCACCCCCATTGGCAATCTAAACGACATGACGGCAAGGGCGATTGACACCCTAAAATCTGTGGGCGTGATAGCCTGCGAAGACACTCGCACCAGTGGCAAATTATTAAGTTTTTTTAACATATCCACGCCCACCACCGCCTATCATGAGCATAATGCCGACACGCAGACGGCACGGCTGATAGAGCGATTACAAAGCGGTCAATCGGTTGCCTTGATTTCGGACGCTGGCACACCGCTCATCTCCGACCCTGGTTATCGACTGGTGAAGGCGTGCCATGATGAGAGCATCACCGTTGTGCCGATTGTCGGGGCGTGTGCGGTCATCGGGGCGTTGTCTGTGGCGGGTTTGCCGTCTGATAAATTTAGCTTTGTGGGGTTTTTGCCCGCCAAACAACATGGACGCATAGAGAGCTTAAAGGCATATCAAGACCGTACTGAAACGCTGATTTTTTATGAAGCACCGCACCGCATTACAGATTGCCTATCCGACATGGCGGACGTGTTTGGTGGTGAGCGAGAAGCCACGCTGTGCCGTGAGATTAGCAAAACCTTTGAGACGATAAAAAAATTACCGCTGGCTGATTTATTAGAATTTGTAAAAAATGACCCTAACCAACAACGTGGCGAGATTGTGCTGGTTGTGGCAGGTAATACCCAAAAAGAACAAAAGGCGGATTATGATGAATGGCTACTTGCCATCGCCAAAGAATTACCACCAAAAAAAGCAAGTGCAATCGTGGCGGATGTATTGGGTATTAAAAAAAGTGAGGTTTATGATAGACTTTTGGAATTACAAAAAGCCTAATAAAGCCTAATTTAACTTATTTAAATTTAATATTGACTTAAAATGATAAGTTGTTAATTATTGCTTGGTTATTTGAGTTGTAGGGGTAAATTGCAATTCGCCCTTGATAAATAAAATATTGATATAAAATTGACAACAAACCAGATTAATTTTAACAAACAAACCACATCCTTAAATATTAAATCATGCACAAATATCCATGCAATATCGCAAATCTAACCCAAATTTGCTAAAATACACCATTTAACAGGAGATACTCATGACCCTAAAAGTAACCCTAACCGACACCATCAAAACCGCCATGAAAGCCAAAAACATGGAGCAGGTTAAAGTGTTGCGGAACGTACAGGCTGTCATCAAACAAGTGGAGATTGATGGACAAACCGAGCTTGATGACAAAGATGTATTGGCGATTTTACAAAAACAAATCAAACAACGCCAAGAGTCTTTGGGTATTTATACCGCCAATGGGCGTGATGATTTGGCACAAAAAGAGCAGTTTGAGATTGACGTGATTTCCGCCTTTTTGCCCGAGCAGTTGTCCGATGACAAGCTCATTGCTATCATCAATGAGACCATCAGCGAGCTTGGTGCGTCTGGCATGAAAGACATGGGGCGTGTGATGAACACCGTCAAAGACAAGACCGCAGGGCAAGCCGACCCTGCTGTCATCTCAGGACTTGTCAAAAAGGCATTGACCGCATGAGTACGAACGCCCAACATAATTTTGCTTTTGCCTCTGACAACTATTCAGGCGTACATCCTGCCATCATGGACGCACTTATTAGTGCCAATAACGGACATGACAAGGCATACGGTTACGATAGCCACAGCCAAGCTCTGGCGGAGCATATCAAACAAACCTTTGGCGAGCAGGCAGTTGGCTATCCTGTTTTTAACGGCACAGGGGCGAATGTTTTGGGATTGTCGGCGATATTGCCACGATTTGGCGCGGTTATCTGCACCAATCACGCCCACATCAACAATGATGAAAGTATCGCTCCGCAGTATGTTGCAGGGATTAAGCTGTTGGTGATTGATAGTGATGATGGCAAGCTAGATCCCCAAAAAATCCGCCACTTTATTCGCCCATCCGAGCACCACCCACAGGCTCGTGCGGTCTATATTAGTCAAACCACTGAGCTTGGTACTTGTTATAGTCTTGATGAGCTTGCCAATATCCGCCAAGCTTGTGATGAGTTTGGGCTGTATCTCTACATTGACGGGGCAAGGCTGTCCAATGCCGCTGCCCACTTGGGTTGTCGTTTGGTGGACATTGCCCAGTTTGCTGATGTACTGTCGCTTGGTGGTACCAAAAATGGCATGATGATGGGCGAATGTTTGGTGTTTTTAAATCCCAAACTGGACAAGGATATTTTGCACTTACGCAAATCTAGCATGCAACTGGCATCAAAAATGCGGTTCATCTCAGCTCAATTTGTGGCGTGGTTTGAACAAGAACTGTGGCTGTCGCTTGCCAAACATAGTAACGACATGGCAAGCTATTTATACAGCCAAATCAAAGACTTAGACGGCGTTATCATCACCCAAAAAGTCCAGAGCAATGCTGTGTTTGCCATATTGCCGCCTGATGTGGTTACAAAACTACACGATGACTTTCATTTTTATGATTGGAATGATGAAACGGGGGAGATACGTCTGATGATGAGTTTTGACACCACCAAAGAGCAAGTGGATGAGCTTGTGGAGAAGATTAAGGCGTATTTATAAGGTTAATTTATCTATCAAAAAGCATTGCTATATTGGCAATGCTTTTTTTATCACCTTTAATAAATCATACTCTTTTATCAGTCCTTATTTTTAAAAACACCAATCATAACCCAAATTATAGTCAAACAAATTTGAAATAAGACAAGGAAAACGAGCGAAGTTGTACAAGTAGTACTACGAGCGAGTTTGACACAGTATTATTTCAAAGTTGGCAGACCATACAACACAAATCACGGCTTATAGTCCCTAGCCTGTATCATCATCACCTTGCTTTGCTCCAACATGGGTAGTAGATTTGGGTAGTGGGCTTTGGCGACTTTGGTGGCCTGGGCGTTGGATTGTAATGCCCCGTCATATTTGCCACCCCATAGCTCTACCTGTGAGCGGGCGTGTAGGGCGTGTATGGTGGCGATGTTTTTGTCCATGCGTGATTTTTCGTAGGCGTGCTGTATCCCTTGCCACGCCTGCCTATCGTGGGGTGTACGCTCGGTCAAGGGGTTTAGCAGTGCCAATGCTTTGGCAGTCTCGCCTGTACTGACATATGCGTCCGCCAAATGCAAACGCAAATCTCGGCGTTCGGGGTATATCGCTTGGCAAGATGACAGCACCGACACGGCTTGGGCGTGGCCGTTCATCTTGGTGAGTACATGAGCGTGGGTTAGGCAGACAAGTGGGTCGGATGGGTCAAAAGAAGCATTGGCAAATAGGCGTAGGGCTTCATCAGTGCGTGCGTTGTCCGCCAGATACATGATAAGAGCAAGCCTTGCCCCGTCACTGCGTTTGGCGTGGATGGTCAGCTCATCCAGACCTGACTGTTTGGTCAGATAGCGAAGTCGCCATGTCAGCTTGTCAAAGAGACGGGCTTGCTGTTCACGGGCGATCATACTTGGTACAGGATAACCTTTGGCACGGCTCATCGATTCGCTCAGACGCTCGGCAGTAAAGGGGTGCGACTGGATAAAGCTCGGTACAAAGGCGTTTTTGGAGGTGGTTAGCGAGACTTGTTTGTATAGACGTTCAAAAAAGCGGGGCATGGCGGCAGCGTCATAGCCTGCCTGCACCAAAATCTGCTGACCCATTCTGTCCGCTTCTCGCTCATGCTCACGACTGTGATTGGCTGCCGTCTCTGCGGTGGCGGTCTGTGAACCTATCATGGCAGCTGCCGCCACGTCGCCACTGACCGAGCTTGCGGCTAGGGCTGCCAGCAGTCCGCCGATTTGTAGGGCGATGAGTTTTTTGCTGTTGTCTTGGCTGTGTTCGTAGTGGCGTTGGGATAAATGGGCGATTTCGTGAGCGATGACGCTTGCTACTTCATCAAGCTCGCCTGCCGATAGTATCGTGCCTGTGTTCATGCCGATGACGCCCCCTGGTACGGCAAAGGCGTTGATACTACTGTCATTGATGATGGGCGTGGCGATGAGCGACTGGGTGCGAACTATGGCGTTCATTTGGGCAGTCATATCATTGATGACTTGATTTGTCCATGGGTCGTCAATGAGTGGCATGGAGCTGTTGATTTGGCGTAATGACCACAGGGCGATTTGGCGATTGATGTACTGCTCGCTAAAGCGAGTGCCAGTAACGATGTTCGGAGCTAGGGGCTGTGAGCTTGGTCTGTCATGCCTTGATGTGCCAAACTGCCCCATGCTGGTGCCATGATACCCCAACTGCTCGGCATGCCTGTCATAGATGAGTGATGTGCGAGTGATGTTCTCGGGCGGTGTGTCATGGGCAAAGGCGGTTGGGATAAGTGATAAGCCGATGAGTAGGGGTAGGTATTTTTTATAAGTTATCATGATTTTGCCTGATTATTTTCAACTATTTTTAACTATTTTCTTATTTTATTTTTGTGCATGGGCGGTAGGCGTCTTAATAAAACGAACAATAAGACATTGATGATGAGCAGTAATAGCGTCTCAAAACCAAATCCTACGCTGATATACACGGGCGAATGCTCAAATACATGAATAAACCAATATACGCCCACAAAGCCCAAATAAATAAGCATGACCAAACTTGCTACAATCAGCCCATAAGGGGCGTCCGCCCGCTTGATGGTGGGGGTGAGTAGTAGGGCGGGGATGAGTTTGGCAAATTGCCATATCACGCCAAACACCATGCCAGTCCCCACGCCCCCATTCATGCCCAGATTGGCACGACCTGTACTACCAAACGCTAGGCTGGCAAGCACAGGATAAATGATAAGGCAATAAAGCAGCCACACCACCCATGCTCGGCGAAGGGTGGACTGTATGGGAATAATGGGCTTGGGTGCTTTGTCTGATGTGGGCTTTGTCATGATAATGATGGCGTGATAAATTATCCTATTATACCCAAAATTTAGCCAAAGTTATCATTGATGTTTTTTTTAAAAAATTACACAAACATAAAGCAATTTTGTGGTAATATTTGTTAAACTACGTTAAATTTTAATATTGATTTATACCGAAAACCACCCCAAAGCTCATGATTCAACTTCTTAACAAACTGCCCTTTGCCCATCATTCTTGGTTTATGTATATTCGCCTGCTGGTGCGTCACTTTTTGGATGATAACTGCACCCAAAAAGCTGCCAGCTTGACTTATACCACGCTGTTGTCGCTTGTGCCGATTCTGACGGTGATACTCGTGGTTTTTTCAAGCGTGCCTGCCTTAGAGGAAGTGCGTGGGCAGGTACAGCAAGCCATTTATAGCAATCTTATACCGTCATCGGGGGCGGCGATTTCTCAGCACATGGACAACTTTGCCGAAAAATCCAGCAATCTAGGGATTGTCGGGGTGGCGGGTGTTTTTGTGACGACCATCATGACGCTCATCACCATTGAGACGGCGTTTAACCAAATTTGGCGAGTCTCAGAACGCACAGGGGGCATGGCAAGCATTGTCCGTTATTGGACGATGATTACGGTCGCCCCCATCATTTTGGGCGTGGCATTTGGTGCGTCCAGTACCATCTCGGGGCTATCGTTTTTAAATCAGCAAGTGGCAGGCTATGGCATTGATTGGGGGATATGGGCAAAAATCATCTCATTCTTGTTCACGGTCGGTGGCTTTATCGCCATGTACTGGTTCATCCCCAAGGTTAAAGTTCCCCTAAAAAATGCCGCCATTGCAGGCGTGGTCGTGGCGATACTCTTTGAGACCTTAAAGACGGTCTTTGGGACGGTCATGACCAACTTTACCAGTTATGAAGCCATCTATGGGGCGTTCGCTGCCATTCCTGTGTTTTTGATGTGGCTGTATCTGTCGTGGAACTTGATATTGCTCGGGGTGGAGATGAGCTACACGCTTACCATCTTTGACAGCAAAGAAGTGGCGGTACGTCATCCACTGCTTAGCCTGCTTGACATGCTTAATTTGATTTATAAAAAATATCAAGTGGGCGAGACAGCAAGCGAAGCTGAACTGCGGGGCGTGCTGGGACGTAAAGAGACGCCAAAATGGAATCTGTACATCGATGAGTTGGCGACCAACGAACTCATCACTCGCACTGAAAATGATGAATACACCCTACGCACGGACTTGAACACCGTGAGCTTGTGGCAGTTTTATAAAATCATGCCTTATCCTTTGCCCATCAAAGATGAGATGAGTGCCTTAAATAAAGCGGAATATGACCCATGGTGCGTGGAGCTGTATCGTAACTTGGAGCGGATTGAGGGCATTGCCAAAGATGAGCTGGACATGAGTTTGGTAGAGCTGTTTAAGACCGCCCCGCTACGAGCCAAAGAGTCTGTGGTGCGGATGACCGCCCAAAATGCCGACCACAACAGCGACACAGACGGCTTTAATGCTGATGCCAAAACAGTGGTGGATGAGCATGGCAATAGTGTGGTCGTGCCAATGGGGGAGGCGAGTTTTACCGAGAGCAACATCACCAAAGCGGTCAGACTTGCCAAAAAAGGCTGGCATTGGTATGGTCGGGGCAAAAAAGCGGTTAAGGACGCCAAAAAGGGCATGGAGAGCTAAAACGGTAAAGGTAAAATGGGGGTCACCTCCCCCAAATCCGTTTATATTTTGCCATCAAATCGTCAGGCGATTCAGGGCGGTCGGGGTCTTTGATGATACAGTCAATCGGGCAAACTTTATCGCAAGTTGGCTCATCATAAAAACCCACGCACTCGGTGCATAGGTCGGGGTTGATGACATAGGTTTTTTGTCCTTTTTGGTCGTAGCTGATTGCATCGTTGGGGCATTCTGGCTCGCAAATGTCGCAGTTGATGCACTCGGCGGTGATTTTTAGTGCCATTATTCGCCAGCTTTGTCCAAGTGTTTCACGGCAAATCGCATAAAGTCCCACAGCGTGCTGTCATGGTCGGCAATGGCATTCCAAATCGCATCTTCGCTCATCACGCTGTACTCACCATCGGTCGTCAAATCCACTGCCAAGCCGTTTTCAATCTGCTCAAAAAACTCACGATACTCGCCATTAAAATAAAAATGCTCCAATTTGCCCATCAGATCGGCACTTTTTGCCAAATCTTGTTTGGCACTTTGTAGGCGTTCGTGGACGGCAAGCCATTCTTTATAGACGGCTTGGATTTCGTTAATGCGGGTTTGGGCGGTCATAGCTGTTCCTTTTAAAAAATAATAGGCATTATCGCACATAATGTTTATGTACTAAAATTAAGGATTGATACGCAAAAGCTCAATGCGGTATTTGGCGGCTTGCCTACCGCTTTTGCCTTCTTCTTGGTAGCCTAAATGAGCGGGAATGTCAAATTCATAAGTTGCACCCACGGGCATTAAAAGAAGGCTTTCTTGCAATCCTACAAACATTTCGCTGACGGGCAAAATCACAGGCACACCGTTTAATGTGCCTTCTAAGACTTCACCTTTGGCATTATAGGAAGTAAAAAGAATTTCTACCTCATCGTGCAAGGCGGGTTTTTTGCCATGACCATCTTGGATAATGCGATAGGTGAGTCCCGATGTGGTGCTGTGGGTAGGTGTGTGAGTAAAGGCGGTAGCGGTCAAAGGGCTTTGGGCTAGAATGGCGCACAGTATCAAAGCAGGGTATTTGATGTTCATAAGGTCTCCTAAGTGGTTATGCTAGAAATTCAAAAGGATTGATTAACTTAACGGGCATACCATCAAAATCTTTAACATTGCGAGTGGCAATGGTTAAATTATGGGCGATGGCGGTTGAAGCGATATAAGCGTCATTGGTGCTTTTGGGGTTTGGAACATTTAAGCTGGCATAAATTTGAGCCACTTGTTCATCAACTGGCAAAATTCTATTGGCAAATTTTACCAAAACCCAGTTGTTTAGCCAATCTTCCAAAACATCTGCTTGCACAAAATCGTGATTATGGCGTTTTAGTAAAACCCCAAGTTTTAATTCCCTAATCACAATCGCACTTAAATACACTTTTGAAAAATCCAAAGTGTTTGCCCAAGCCACTACATTAGCGTTGGCTTTATTTTGTTCTATTTTTCTGATTTCGGAAATCACATTGGTATCAAGTAAAATCATTATGCTTTCTCAATCATCAAATAAAGTTTCCAATTCGCTAAAATCTGTTGGTAAATCTTTAAATTCAGGAATATCAAAATCCATATCACCAATCGCCTTATATTCCATACACACATCATATAAGGTTTTTGGTTTTGTTGGTTTTTTTGGCGATAAATCAGACAATAATTCTTGTAGTTGCACAAAAGTAGAATAATCTAATTCTAAGGCAACTTTTATAATGTCATCATCAGTTTTATTTTTAACAAAAACACTATTGTCCTGCAAAGCGGTATATAACCGCCCTGCATTGATGTTAATATTAGGATTTAAATTCATTTAAACTCCTTATGGATTTTTTTAAGTAAAAATCGGCTCATCCACCTTTTTCATCACAAGGGCAAATTTTAAGATTTCTTTGTCCATTTCTTTAAAAGGATTGTTAATTTGGCAAATCCAACCAGAACCGAGTGCCGATTCTATTTCATTGCCTTTTTTATCCCACAGTTTATCAAGGGTATAAATCAAATTGCCTTGTGGGGTCATAATCTCAATTTCATCTCCCACGCTTAATTTATTTTTGACGGTCAAAGTTAATTTGTCATCGCTGATTTCTGCCACTTCCGCCACAAATTGCTGATGGTTGGTTTTTGATGAGCCGTGTTCATAATTTTGATAATCCGAATGAATGTGCCGTCTTAAAAACCCTTCGGTATAGCCACGATTGGCAAGACCGTCAAGAGCGGTAATAAGGCTTGTGTCAAATGGCTTACCAGCCACAGCGTCATCAATGGCACGGCGATACACTTGGGTGGTGCGTGCCACATAATAATGCGATTTGGTACGCCCTTCAATTTTTAATGAATGCACGCCCATTTGCGTTAAGTCGGGGACGAGTTCCACCGCCCGCAAATCTTTGGAGTTCATGATATAGGTGCCGTGTTCGTCTTCATACATTGCCATCAATTCCCCCTTGCGACCTTGTTCTTCTAACAACACCACTTCATCACTTGGCTTTTCTACATAATCATCATCCATGACGACATCGCCGTTTAGATTGACGTTGTTAATCTCGCCTTGACTGGGGATAAATACTTCTGGACTGGCAGGGACAATATCGCCTGTTTCATTTTCTGTGGCTTTATAAGTATTATAAGACCAGCGACACGCATTGGTGCAAGTGCCTTGGTTGGCATCACGTTTGTTGATATAGCCTGATAGCAAGCACCGCCCCGAATATGCCATACATAAAGCCCCGTGGACAAAAACTTCAATTTCCATATCAGGCACTTCAGCAATGATTTGCTCAATTTCTTTTAAGGACAATTCACGGCTGACAATGACACGAGATATGCCCATTTGTTTCCAAAATTTCACCGTTGCCCAGTTTACCGCATTGGCTTGCACCGATAAATGAATGGCTTGATGGGGAAAATGCTCTCGCACCATCATAATCATGCCAGCGTCCGACATGATGAGAGCGTCAGGTTTCATCTCAATGACGGGGCGGATGTCTTCAATAAAAGTTTTTAATTTGGCATTGTGGGCTTGAATATTGACCACCACATAAAATTGTTTGCCAAGCGAATGGGCGTATTCAATGCCGGCTCGTAAATTGTCTTCGTCAAAATCATTATTACGCACTCGCAAAGAATAACGGGCTTGCCCTGCATAAACCGCGTCCGCCCCATAAGCAAAGGCGTATTGCATATTTTTAAAGGTGCCAGCAGGGCAGAGAAGTTCGGGTTTTTTTTGGCTTGGCTTTGTTGTGTTTAGCGTATCGGTTGTCATGGTTTGGCTCGTTTTGGCTAAATTTGTTAAACTTGTTATTATATCAAAATTCGCCCATCAAATTCATACTAAATTTGTAAGATTAATTTGATGAAGTTGAGACTGGCTTTTATGAAATCAATAATAACTTCTTGCGATGCTAGGCTTTGTTTTCGTCCCGAGCCATGCTTGCGGGTCGGAAAACCATTATAGGCAGGCACAGCTCACCATGAACGGTTTTCTTTAATTTTAAGTTTACAATAAGTCCAATGCTTAATAAAGTCAAAAAGTAGTCGTAAATTTTTGCAAAAAGTTTTAAAATAAAGTTTTTTATTTGACAAAAAAGGCCAACCCATGTCCGTCTATACCCACCTATCTGATGATGAATTTTTTGCGTTCTGTGGTTTGTTTGGTGTAAAATTTAAAAAAGCCATTCCAATCGTGCAAGGGGTCAAAAATTCCAACTGGTTTATCCAAACCGACAGCGACGTGGGCGATGAGTTTAGCTATGTGTTCACGCTATTTGAAGAGCGTGTGCCTGCTGATATTATCAAAATGGCAACCGTCATGCACGCCCTAAAAGACAAATTACCAATCGCTCCACCGCTTGTCAAGCTCACCGCCAAAGGCGATGACATCGGCACCGACTGCGTCATGCGATACGAAAACAAAGCAATCCTAGTCGTGCCAAAACTCTCAGGTTCACACCCAAAAACCACCGATGAGCCAATGTGCTTTGAGATGGGTAAAGCGCTTGCCACCTTGCACAATACCCTACAAACCTTAGAGCCTGCCGAAAACTATGGCGTGCCACTGTACGACTGGGCAAGGGTCAAAGAGCGTGAAACCGCCTACATGCCGACCGATGAAGCCAAATTGATGAACGACATTTGGACAGCCTACGCCAATCTGCCCGATGATTTGCCTAAGGGTTTGTGTCATTTGGATATGTTTACTGACAATACCTTGTGGGATTTTGCAGGCGATACGGCCACACTGACAGGACTTCTTGACTTTACCGAAGTGTCGGTGGAGCATTATTTGATGGACATTGCCATTACCATTAACGATTTTTGTACCACGTGGGGCAATGCAAGAGACGGCGAGAGCGTGAATTTTAACACCGACAAAATGAGTGCCTTCATAGACGGCTATGAAAGCGTTCGCCCCTTGACGGACAACGAAAAAACCGCCCTGCCCGTCATGCTTGCCTATTCAGCCACGATTTTTTGGCTACTACGCCTAAATGTGATTTACTATAACCGTGAGCAAGGACGGACGGGCGATGACATTATGGTCAAAAATCCTGATTTGATGAAACGGTTGGCGAGTTTGCATTGGGGCAAAGTTCAATAAAGGCGAGAATATGAAAATAAAACAGCAAGCCTATAAAAAAGATATTTTGATGATTATATAGCCATTAAACATTTTTTATTTGTTATGGCAATCATTGTATACCAACCGAAC
>NZ_MXAP01000039.1:17050-69571 GCF_002027555.1 Moraxella equi | reverse complement strand
GTGAATGTTCAACGTGTTCTTAACTTTTTAAATTAAGTGATCGGATGGCCATTTTTCATGCAAAAATTGATTGAAATTGTTAAACTTTCATCTTATTTTATAAGAGTGCTATCAATGGTAGGCACGCCCTAGTAAATGAGATAAATAATCTATGATAAAAGTGGACTTACACAGTCACAGTGCCTGCTCCGATGGGACATTCTCCCCTGCTTATGTGGTCAAGTTGGCTCATGAGATGGGCATTGAAGTTTTTGCCTTGACCGACCATGACACCACCGCTGGCATTGATGAAGCACGGCAAATGGCGAGTGAGCTGGATATACGCTTGATTGATGGGGTAGAGATTAGTTGTCATCATCAGATGAATGGCGGCTATGGCAAAAATAAATCCACAACCAAGACCATTCATGTGGTTGCCCTTAATTTTAAGGATAAAGAGCGATTAAATCAAAAACTTAATCATTTACAAAACTCTCGGGAAACTCGTGGTCGTGCCATTGTGGTAAAGATGGCGAAGATATTGGCAGACATGGCGGATTTTGCACATATTGATGAGCAGGTATTATGGCAAGCGGTATTGGATAAGGCAAAAGGCAATGCCAAAGCTGTGGGACGGGCTCATATTGGACAAGTATTATTTGAGCTGGGTGTGGTGCGGACGGTGCAGGATGCTTTTGATAAATATCTGGCGGATAATAAGCCAGCTTATGTTGCCATTGATAGCTTAACCATGGGTCAGACCATAGAGCTTATCCATGAATGTGGTGGGATTTCGGTACTGGCTCACCCCACGCGCTATGATTTGTCCGCCACTCGTGTGCGTAAGCTCATCGCTGACTTTGCCATGCTGGGCGGTCAGGCGGTTGAGTTGCCCAGTCCTAGCGAGCCCATGTCTACCCGAGCGATGATAGACGGATGTGTGGCAGAGCATGGGCTCATGGTGTCAGTGGGGTCGGATTTTCACGGGGTAAACATGCCATGGCGAAAACTTGGACAAGTCGCCACACCTAAGGCGGAGCAGGTGGGAGTGTGGGAGCGGTTTGATTAAGCCATTTGATTGCAAAATTATTTTAATGCAAAATTGACCAAAGACAGCCAATTGTTATACAATGCTTACCTGCTTTTGGGCAGATATAGACATATAAGGGGATAGTATGAGTAAATTAGCCAAAGCCTTGCCAGTGGCACTGATGATGGCATTGATGGGGCAAGCACACTCTGCACCACTACTGCAAGCACACTCTGCACCACTACTGCAAACACATGGTGATTATGCGTATGCCAGTCATAAGCACGCCAATGCATGGCTTGAAATTGACGTGGTGACTTTTGAGCAAAACATTGCTTTATTGCAAAGTCGATTGAGTAAAGACACCAAGATTTGTACCATTTTAAAGGCGGACGCTTATGGTAATGGCGTAGATTTGCTCATGCCAAGTATCATCAAGTTGGGCGTGCCTTGTATCGGTATTGCCAGCAATGAAGAGGCGAGAGTGGCTCGGGCTCATGGCTATGAAGGCGCGATTAGTCGTGTGAGAAATGCCAGTCTTGATGAAGTGGCAAGCGGAACAAAATACGATATCCAAGAACTCATTGGCGGATTTGCCCAAGCCCAAGCCATTGACCAAATCGCCCATGAGCAAGGCAAACGTATCGCCTATCATCTGGCTCTAAATGCAGGGGGTATGGATAGAAATGGACTGGATATCAGCACTGATGATGGCAAGGTAGAAGTTCTAGATTTATTAAAATTACCCAACCTTGACATCAAGGGTGTTATGACGCATTACGCCTTTGAAGATGAGGCGTTTGTGCGTGAGCGTTTGGCAGTCTTTAAGGAGCAAGCAGACTGGCTTATTAGTAGTGCCAATCTTGACCGCAGTCAGCTAACACTACACACCGCCAACTCATTTGCGACCGTTACTGTGCCTGAGAGTCATCTGGACATGGTGCGACCTGGTGGGCTTATTTATGGCGATACGGTCAGCAGTGATTATAAGCCCATCATGAGCTTTAAAACCAAAGCGGCAAGCGTGCAATTTTACAAAAAAGGCACAACGGTTGGTTATGATGGTACGCACACCTTGACCCGTGATGCCTATCTTGCCAACCTTCCCTTTGGCTACTCTGATGGCTACCGCCGTGCTTTTACCAATAAAGGCATGGTGCTGATTGCAGGCGAGCGTGTACCTGTGCTTGGCAAAGTATCCATGAACACCACGATGGTGGACATCACGGATATCGCCCATAAGGTCAAAGCAGGCGATGAAGTGGTTATCTATGGCAAGCAGGGCGATAATGCCATTACACAGGCGGAGATTGAAGAGATTAATGACGCTCTACTTGCGGACTTATACACCATTTGGGGGAATTCCAACCCACGCCTAAAAAAGCTGAGTAAATATCTCATCTAATGCTATCAGTCAAAACCCCATTAGCCATTAATGGGGTTTTTGGATTTTCGACCAAATTCTCACACAAGGCGAACAGCACGCTGGTGGCAAAACTACCAGTGGGCAACTCAAAGTCTAGCGTTAGACTGTCATCATGCCATTGCCAATTTAGCCCATGAACTCTTAGGCGTAGGGGACGTTGGGCGAGTTTGACCCCAACTTTTAACAGTCCATTTTTGATAAGCTCAAATTCATCTTGTGCCAATACCGCCTGATAAATGCGTAGGCTCTCATCGGTGTTTTTTGGCTCGCCAACCCCAAACAGTGGAGCGGTGGGGTGAATGTCCTGCTCTGATACTCGTCGAATTATCTCATTGTCAATGTCGGCACAAAAAATAGAACCCGTCCCGTCTAGGTTGAACACATCGCCTGTCACTGCCTTATCCCAACACCCAAGCCGTACTCGCTCACCAAGTAAGGCATTAAACAGCATGCTTCTGGCGGATGACACATATAGGCTGTGCTTATCCATGTCTTTTTTAAAGGGCTTGTAAGGCTTGGTAGATGAGAGTATTTTTTCAAAAAAGGCTTTGGCTTGATTGATGTTATCGCCATCACGCCCAAAGCGTTGCTCACCAAAATAGTTTGGTGCGCCTGCTTGTTTGATGCGAGCAAGTTGTGCGTTGATGGCGGATGTCTCGCCTGCCACTTGTCTTAGGGTGATGGTAAAGGCATTGGCTTTGTGTGTGCCACGGTGGAGTTTTTTGTCATGCCAGTGATGAGCGATGAGCGTTAGGCTTTCACCCTCTTTTAGATGGTTTTTGACAAGCTCATCAAACTCTAATGCAGGCATACCACGCTTGGGTAGTCTTAGGCTAAACCATTGATACGTCTGGGCATGGCGGTCTTTTAGTCCCGAGTAGCCGACATCACGCATAAGAATGCCTGCCCAGTCCGCCAAGAGTTTGGCGACAAAGGCGGTGTTCATGCCGACTTTGCAGACATGTACCCACAAATGCTCGCCTTGCCCACTAAAATCAACAGGCATCAGCTCTTTGACGATAAAATCAGTAGGATAAGTCTTAAAATCAGCCGAGATGATGGCAGGGGCAAAAGGGCGGTGTAGGGCGTGATGAGTCATGATAATGTTCTTTAACAATGATAAAATTAAAAACGCCCAAGCAAAGACTCGGGCGTTAGTATTGTAGCATGTTTGGCGAGGGTATTTAGCTGTTTGCTGTCGGCACTGATTGGCTTGGCTTGTAGTAGCCATTGTACTTGCTCTGAGCAAGGCGGGGTGGTAAGTGAGCCGTTATAGGCATAAGTTTTGCTGTCTTTGGGCATGATGGTGGAGACATCAAAGGCGGATAGTGTGCCTTTATATTTGCCGTCTTTGGGTAGGTCGGTTAGGATTTTGCCAAGGTCAGCATTGGTCGCTCCTTTTTCTACCAAACCGCCAACCACCGCCAAACCGCCATTGGCATTTTGGTGAACAAAGTGAATCTCTAATGGATAAAACGCATTCATCACGGTGTGTTCACTAGGTACATGGTAGTGAAATTGTAGCAGTTTATAGTCCACGCCATTGACATTTAGGGTGTTTTTGTCATCTTTGACATTAAAGACGATGGTGTGACCGTTGTTTTCAACTTCAAAATCGCTGGCGGTGTAGCTCGGGGTTAGGGTGAAGTTGCCTTGTGAGTCAGGACGTGGCTTGACTACGGTGTCAATGTTAATGGGTGACTGCTCTACGCCCGTGCCACACAGTTTGTTCACTTCTAGGTCGCCCCATTTTTCTGGATGGGCATAGTCCCAGCCGTGGTCATGGTTGTGATGATGGTCATGGCTATAAGCATGAGCGTGTTCAGGCTTGACGATTTGGGTAGTGGTACAAGCAGATAAGGCTAGGGCAAGTACGCTGATGGCAAGAGTAGGCTTTAACATAGCAGATCCTTATTAACAATGGGCTAAAAGGCACAAATGTACATGAGAAAAAACATTATAGTCCAAATTTTGCCTATATGTTACCCGTTTATCCCATAAAAAAGACATTTCGTAACTTAACAGCAATAAATAAGGGTAAAAATGTTACTATATATCAATAATTTATAAAAAGCGATGAGATCACTATTGATACATGTCCCTGCCTATTTCAAGCACCAGCATTTGATAAACTACTGCCAATCCTTTATTAAGAAGTTCTACATTATCGGCAGGATTGCCCAGAGCGATAATGGGCGTAAACATATAAACTTCGCCATTTTGCAAATTGCCATGACGTTTTTGGGCGGACAAAAACAAATCCAGTCTTAGCCACTCTTGGCGAAAGTCATCATCGGTTAGGGTTTCGTTAAGAAAATCATCAAAATCCCAATCTAACACTTCATATTTGCGATATTGGATATTTAGCAAGCACACGTCTTCATCACCAACATCGCTTAAGCGGCGATAATAAAACATGTCGCCAAAGGCATTGATTGCAAATGGAGTGTAGTTTTCTTGTTTGTCACCTAGCCATTGCCATAAGTTTTCTTCGTAGTCTTGGGGATTGATAAATTCAATCAGCCCATCACCGTATTTGCCAAAACCTGTCGTTTGCCAAATGTCAATCAGTCTAGGCGGCACTTTATGGCGATAGCTTGCGATGATGTGCGGGGGTACTGCCTGTACATCGGTTGCGGGATAATAACTTTCAAAAGGCGGTTTTTGCTCGCCATGATTGTTCATTTGCATCATAACCGCCTGTGGAGCAGGTGGTGTTTCTTGCATGGCATGATTGATGTTAAGTGGCAACATTTTTATATCCTTGTGTTTTAAAATAAAAGATTTGATAATTAACAAAATATCCAGTATTGATTTAAAAATCAGTAAAAATAAAGCAATAACCGATAATGATAATAAGCGGAAAATGGCATAAAGTAGTTTAAACATATTTATCAATGAGATAGAATGCAGTCCAAATTTTATCATAATTAAGGGCATGTCTGTAAGATTTGCTATAAAATGACAAAACCGCCCAAACTGAGCGGTTTTGCGTAGGTATTATTTTTCCTTTAATCTATTTTCCCAAAACGTGGCGTTTTTGATACCGAGTTTGACAGGGTCAAAGGTGTATTCTTTTACGCCCGCTTTACGTTGATTTTCATAGTCCTTTAACGCATTCATGGTAGGTTTTAGCATAAAAAACATAACCAGAATGCCCACGATGTTTAGCCATGCGGTCATGCCCACACCCACATCGCCCATGTTCCAGATATAGCCTGCACTATTTAGACTGCCATATCCAACCACAAAAACCACCGTAATTTTTGGAATCCAAGCACCAATTTTTTGAGTGCTAAGTTTCATACGGCGGGTAAGATAGGCGATATTTACTTCGGCGATATAATAGTATGCCAAAATTGTGGTAAAGGCAAAAAAGAAAATGGCAATGGCGATAAAGTAGTTGCCAAACACCCCAAAAGTCGTCTCTAATGCCATTTGAGTAAAGGCAGGCGTGCCGATTTCTACCGATTTGTCCACATTTAGCAAGATAAATTCTTTGGTTTTTTCATTTTGAACGTTGTAGGTTCCCATGGTCAAAATCATAAATGCCGTTGCCGAGCAAACCAGCAAGGTATCTACATATACCGAGAATGCTTGTACTAGACCTTGCTGGGCAGGGTGAGACACTTCGGCGGCCCCAGCATGATGTGGACCTGTACCTTGACCGGCTTCGTTAGAATACACGCCACGCTTAACACCCCAGCCAATTGCCGCTCCAAGAGTTGCCATTGGATTTAAGATATCACTCATAATAAGCCCAAACACAGCAGGAACTTTATCAATGTTCATCACCATGACAAACAAGGCAAGGGCGATATAACCCAACGCCATAAATGGCACGACAAGCTCCGCCACACGAGCAATCCGCTTAATCCCGCCAAAGATAATCAGGGCAATGCCCACCACGATGACCGCCATGACCGCCACACGATAATCGCCCACGCTCATGCCCAAAAAGTTCATGGTGTCGCCCTCGCCTGTGATGCGAGTTACTGCACTGACCACGCCATTGGCTTGTACCCCAGGTAGGAACACACCGCATGAGATGACCGCTGAGATGGCAAACAGCACGGCATACCATTTTTGCCCCAAGCCTTTTTCAAAATAATAAGCAGGGCCACCACGGTATTGCCCTGTAATCGGGTCTTTTTCTTTGTAAATCTGGGCAAGTGTGGATTCTACATAAGCGGTGGATGCTCCTAAAAATGCTACCACCCACATCCAAAACACCGCCGAAGGTCCACCAAAACCAATGGCGGCTGCCACCCCTGCGATGTTACCCACGCCCACACGGTTGGCAAGTGCCACCACAAACGCCTGAAAAGATGAGATACCGTCCGCACTTTTGACACCGCTAAACATGAGCTTTATCATCTCGCCCAGCATACGAACTTGTACAAAACGGGTCATGACGGAATAGAACAGACCTGCCCCCAGACACAGATAAATCAGTGCAGGACTCCAAATAACCCCATTTAACCAATCAATAGTCTCACTCACGCTCATGAGAAATCTCCCTATCGCCTTGCCCAGTCAGCGGGCAGTTAAAATATGTTACTAAAATGGTAATTCTTATCCCTTTGTCCAGATGGCGGACAAAACCTAAAAATCCCTGTTGCAATTTGCCATAAAATTGTCATAATTGCTAGTGCTAAATGCAACTTTTTGTTAAAAAATTCATCAAATTTTACAATTTTATTTATCCATCAGCATTTTCATTTAAAATAATAAATAAATACCCTTGTTTTCATCAATTTTTTAAATAAAAATGCTCTTGTAAGGATTCACGCAGGTTGTGTTATGCTTGTGTAAGAGTTAAGCAAATAGACTTGTATTTTGCCAAAAAAGTTGTCATGATACGCACAAATTTTATTTTCCTATTTTGGTTTTTAAAGAAGGTTAAACATGAATCACGCCAAAAAACTCATCACATCAGCCCTGCTTGCCAGTACTTTGAACCTATCAGGTTGTGGCTATAACAACTTACAAGCCTTAGACGAAGACACCAACGCCAAATGGTCGGAAGTGGTGAACCAATACCAACGCCGTGCCGACCTTGTGCCAAACCTTGTGGCGGTGGTGGAGCGTTATGCCGAACACGAAAAAGAAGTCTTGACCGAAGTCGCCCAAGCCCGCTCTCGTGTCGGTAGCGTTCAGCTGACCCCTGAGACCCTAAACGACCCTAACGCCATGAAGCAATATCAAGAAGCTCAGGCGGGCATGACATCTGCCTTATCACGGCTTATGATGGTAACCGAAAATTACCCACAGCTCAAAGCGGACGGTATGTTCCAAGATTTGCAAGCCCAGCTAGAAGGCACCGAAAACCGCATTACGGTGGCTCGCAACAACTACATCCAAAGCGTACAAGGCTATAACACAACGGTTCGCCAGTTCCCAACCAACCTAACCGCCAAAGTGTTCGGTATGCAGACCAAAGCCAATTTTAGCGTAGAAAATGAAAAGGTGATTAGCACCGCCCCAACGGTCAATTTTGGTAATAATAGCAATAATGCCAATACAGGCAACGCCAATTCAGGCTCGGCAACGGCAGGGGCAAATTCAGGTTCGGCAACCGCCACAGCTCAATAACCTTAGGTGTTTTGTAGGGGTGAATCACATTCGCCCTTATTCCCTTTATAAAAATATTCGGTGGTAGCTCAAAAAGTATGCTGAATTAGGTTTTCCGTTCGCCCTGAGCCAAGTCGAAGGGTGAAAGAAAACCTTTTCATGGTTCGACAAGCTCACCACGAACGGTTTTCTGTTTAGCATACTTTGCAAACCAGAGCTAAACATTCATTAAGATTAAGATTATCATAAAAAGGCAACCCATGACCCCAATCACAACCCGTTATCGTTCATTATTTGCCACGCTTGGCATGAGTGTGGTGCTTGGGGTCGGTGTACCTGCTTTTGCCAACAACACGGCAACCGCTACCGCCCCTAGCTCTGAAAACACCGCCATAGCAACCGCTACCGCCCAAAGCGAAGGACAAGCGGTGGAGAATTTGATTGTTTTAAATGAATTAAATAAAGCCAAAAATCAAGCCCAAGCCCAAGCCCAACAAAATGAGACTCAAACAGACAGCCAAAACCAAGCCACACCACGCCAATCCACCGCCCCTGCCGTCTCTCATGACAAGCTGATTTTAAATAACCCAGTTGTTGATGAAGCCCACATTTTGACCGCCAGCGAAAAGGCTCATTTGGAGACTCAGCTTAGACGGATTTATGATGACGGCTTGGCTCAAATGGCGGTGGTCATCGTGCCGACCACAGACGGCATGGACATTTTTGATTATGCTATTAATGTAGCAAACCGTTGGCAACTTGGGCAAAAAGATACCGATGAAGGCATTTTAATGGCGGTGGCGATTAACGACCGCAAGTTGCACATCGTTACAGGCTATGGCGTGGAAGGTGTGTTGCCCGATGCCAGTTTGAACCGCATTATCCGTGAAGACATCACGCCCAGTTTTAAGACAGGGGCATACGCCCAAGGCATATCGGCAGGGATAGCACGCATTGATGAGCGACTGCGAGCCGACCCCGAGACCCTTGCCCGAGCGGACGCACAGCAGGTAAGTGCCGATGAAGAGATTAGCGTGGTGCCGTTTTTTATTTTTGCCATGTTTTTTGGTACGGTGTTAAGCGGTGCTTTGGGGCGGTTTTTGGGGGCGAGCGTGTCCACAGGCGGTTTTGTGCTACTGGCGACTTTGTTTGGTGTGGGGCTACTGACCGCCATTGGGGCAGGCATTTTGCTTTGGATATTGCTCATTCTTGGCGTGTTTTCAAATGGCGGACGCCGTGGCGGTGGTACGTATGTCGGTGGGGGCGGATTTGGTGGCTCTGGCGGATTTGGCGGGGGCGGTGGCGGATTTGGCGGTGGCGGAGCAGGTGGCTCTTGGTAATTGATTGAAAAACAAGGATAAAGTATGAGACACATTCCCCAAAAAAGCCTAGCACGCCTGTTTCGCCAGATTGTTTTTGTGCCATTTTTGCACAATCGCTGGCTAACTGCCGAACTCAAAATTGCCCTTGCCGAGCGTATCGCCCGAGCCGAAAAAGGTCATCGGGGCGAGATACGCCTTATCATTGAAAATCATCTGCCAGTCGGTCTCGCCTATGATAACGACTGCCGTGGGCGTGCCTTACAGCTTTTTGGCGAATATGGCGTGTGGGACACCGCTCACAATACAGGCGTGCTGATTTATGTCAATCTGTGCGAGCATGACCTTGAAATCATTGCTGACCGTGGCATTGATACGTATGCCTGCGATGATTGGCAAAATCTTTGCCAAAACACGCTAGATTATTTCAAAAAAGGCGACATGGCGGACGGCTTGGGGTGGCTTATTGATGAGATTGGGCGACTTTTAAATCAATACTTCCCTTGTGATGATACAAGTGGTAATGAATTGCCTGATAATGTGGTGTATTTAAGGTAGGCAAAAATGAACGCAACACAGCTTTTTATTGGACTTATTGCACTCTTTATCGGGCTGTTTGTCATCGCCCTAATCAAGCCCTATTTTGCCAAAAAGCCTGCCAGTATTGATGATTTTAAACGTGAACTTGGTAGGCTACTGCCCAATCATGACCTGATGATAAAACACGGTTCGCAATCTCGTATCATCGTAAGCCTTGACGGTATCCAAAAGGCGATTGTGATTATGGATAAGCCAAAAGCGGATTATGTCATGGGTGGTTTGCCGATTTTTACTACGGATAAAGTGGGCAAACTAAAACCCATTGCCGATAAAATCGGGGCGAGTGCGGTGGTGGTGAATTAACCAAAAATAAAAAAGGTTGTAGTCTAAAAAGTATGCTGAACTAGGTTTTCCGTTCGCCCTAAGCCTGTCGAAGGGTAGGAAAACCGTCATGGTTCGACAAGCTCACCACGAACGGTTTTCCCTGTAGCATACTTTCTGAACCAAGACCCAAAAAAATAAAAAGGACGAAAACTCGCCCTTTATTTTCATTTAGCACTTAAATCACAAACTATCCAAATATTTCTCTGCATCCAACGCCGCCATACAGCCCGTCCCTGCTGATGTAATCGCTTGGCGGTAGATGTGGTCTGCCACGTCCCCACAAGCAAACACGCCGTCAATACTGGTGGCAGTGGCGTTGCCATCCAGTCCGCTTTTTACCACGATATAGCCGTCTTTCATGGCAAGCTGACCGTCAAAAATGGCGGTGTTGGGCTTATGCCCGATGGCAACAAACATACCCATGGCATCTATTTGCTTAGTGGTTCCGTCTGTGTTTTGGATAACCACGCCTGTTACGCCCATGTCATCGCCCACGACTTCTTTGACACTACTGTTCCACTCTATCGTGATGTTGCCGTTTTTGACTTTTTCAAAGAGTTGGTCTTGCATGATTTTCTCGGCACGCAAACTATCACGGCGGTGGATTAGGGTCACGTGGCTTGCGATGTTGGATAGATACAAGGCTTCTTCGACGGCGGTGTTACCCCCACCGATGACGACTACTTTTTGGTTTTTATAAAAAAAGCCGTCGCAGGTGGCACACGCTGACACGCCACGCCCCATAAATGCCGTCTCACTGTCAAGCCCCAGATATTGGGCGGTTGCCCCTGTGGCGATGATAAGAGCATCGCAAGTATAAGTACCGTTGTCGCCTGTTAGGGTGAAGGGGCGGTTTTGTAGGTCGGCGGTATGGATGTGGTCATAGATAAGCTGTGTCCCAAAACGCTCGGCGTGTTCTTTCATGTTATCCATGAGTTCATTGCCCGTTAAGCCTTCTTTTCCGCCTGTCCAGTTGTCAATCTCGGTGGTGGTGGTGAGCTGCCCACCCAGTTGTAACCCTGTGATGATGACGGGGTTTAGATTGGCTCGGGCGGCATACACCCCCGCTGAGTAGCCTGCTGGCCCTGAACCTAGAATGATGAGTTTGTGATGAGTGGTCATGATATTTCCAAAGGTAAGAAGGTAAGATGAATGCGTTTAACTTTTAAGCCATCAATCAATTAAGGTTATAAAGAAAAACAAAAGCCAAAGAGTAAAGCCATAATATGTGTCTGCCTGCCCAAATTACAAGCACCACACACGCTAAAATTTAAAATCCGATGATTGATAAATGCGATGATGGCTTGTTTGAATGGCGTTTAGACAAAATCAGGCACGCCACTATGAAAACGTAACTCACTGTCAGGGCTATCTATCAGCTCGGCTTCCACCGCCCGAAAAAATGCCACTCGCTCATCTATCGACTCATCAGATACCGACTGAGCAAGAGCCAGATAGTCTTCATAATGACGGCTTTCGGATTTGAGTAGGTATTTATAATATTTTGACAGCTTTTCATCATCGATGACATCCGCCAGTGCTGAGAACCGCTCACACGAACGAGCTTCGATGAACGCCCCGATGATAAGCATGTCTATCATGCCCGCAGGCTCCCACGTGCGTTTGTGCTTTAACAGCCCCTTGGCGTATCGCCCCGCAGGCAGGTGCGACCATGCGATACCACGCTCTTTCATGAGTTCTAGCACTTGCTCGTAGTGGAGCATCTCTTCACGCACCAGCTGAGCAAGTTTTTCTTGCAAATCTCTGTGAAACTCATAACGAAAAATCAAATTCATCGCTGTTCCCGCCGCTTTTTTCTCGCAGTTGGCGTGGTCTTGCATGAGCAGGGGCAGGTTGTTCTTAGCAACTTCTAGCCACTTTTCGCTGGTACTCGCCCCCAAAAAGGCATGGATGTGGCTAATGTCGGTTTTGGCTTTGGCACGGCTTGCGATGGCGTGCAGGTCATCTTCGGGCAGTATGTCGGTCATGATGATTCCAATATCGGTTATGCTAAAATGATGGCATATTTTAGCACGATTTTGATGATTTAATCATAAATAAGAGCCTTTTTGATTGTCACGTATAGTCACAAATTGATGATTTTTTACACAATGGTGCAATATAACACTTGTAAAACATTAATACATTTATCCAAAATTAACACGGATAATCTCGTATTTTGCCAAATAAATACTTCCAATTAAAAAATATTCTCAATGTTTACAAATTTTTTGGAAATCAGTAACATTATAAATTATTGATAAATATATATTTTTTTAAATTTATTTAAAAAAGTGTGAATTTTTGTGATAAAAGGTGTTGCAAAATATGACAAAATTGGTATTCTATACACACGGTATGGGATTAATGCTGTTTTGATTTATTTGTTGCATTTGATGTATGATTTAATCGTGTTTTATTAAAGATTGCAAAGATTGTCATGAATACGTCACGAAACTATGATGAAATACCCATATTGGAAATAACTTAAAAAAAGCCGTGATAAGCCATTGAGCAATTGATAGCTTATCATACTGGGTGCAAGCGTACAGCAGCCCCATCACTAAAAATGTCAGTGGAGAAACCCATGAAAAAACTACTTTTAGCGTCAGCTGTTGCTGCTTTGTCTATCACAGCCGCCAATGCTGCCCCACAAGTTTACGGTAAAGCATTCCTAACTCTTGATGTACAAGATGGCAACAGCAACAGTGCAAGCAAAGACTCTCGCACTCAACTAAACTCTAACGCCTCTCGTATCGGTTTTAAAGGTTCAGAAGCCCTAACTGCCAATACTGACCTTGTTTATCAACTAGAATACCGTGTTGAAGTTGATGATGATACTCGTACCTTCGAAGCTCGTGATAGCTATCTAGGTCTGTCTAACAAGCAATATGGCACCCTACTTGCTGGTCGCCTAACAGCGATTGATGGCATGGTTGACTATGCTACTGTTGCCCAAGGTGGCGTGATTGGTGGCGACAACGTATTGGCATCATTTGATGCCCCACGTGCTAACAATGCTTTTGCTTATGTATCACCCAACTACAATGGCGTTAACTTCCTAGGTATGTATGTTCTTGATGAGAATAATGATGCAACAGATTCTTTGACTCGTGATGCTTGGGGTGTTGGTGCTCAATTTGAACCTGAGAATACTCCATATCGTGCGGGTGCTACCTATATCCAATCAGGTAAGACAAAAGCTATTCGTGTAAGTGGTGCTTATGACCTAAGTCCTGCTACTACTGTAGCTGCCTTATACCAGAATACTCAATATAGCACTCTACATCAAGATGTTTTAGAAACTGGTTCTGAGAAAGAAAATGCATTTACTGTGTCTGCTGAACATAAGTTGGTTCAAACTCCATGGACTGCTTACGGTCAGCTAGATTTTGTTGATAATGCAGAAGGTTTTAAAGATGCTGAGGTTTTCCGTACTGTTGTTGGTAGCAAGTATGCCTTTAACCAAGCAACTACTGGTCATCTGTATGGTGCTTACCAACGTTCTGAAAATGTAAACCTAAGAGCAGATGCTGACGGTAATAAAGCTAACGCCTATGGCATTGGTGCAGGTCTAGAATACAAATTCTAATTTGTATCACACCCTTACAAAAACCCGCCTTATGGTGGGTTTTTGCTGTTTGGATGTTTTATTAGCAACCATAATTATTTGATGGACATAAAAAATTTTGAAAAACCCTGC
Source organism: Moraxella equi (assembly GCF_002027555.1). Classification (GTDB taxonomy): domain Bacteria; phylum Pseudomonadota; class Gammaproteobacteria; order Pseudomonadales; family Moraxellaceae; genus Moraxella; species Moraxella equi. The sequence goes on along the minus strand of NZ_MXAP01000039.1, from coordinate 55,616 downwards.
CATTATCCGATATAATAGACAGCTAAAACTCTTAACCTGCCCCCCAATCATGAAAAAACTATTACAAAATCAAAACATTGCCGAGATTCTTAGCCGTATGCCTGCCATCAAACGCCTGTTTTTTAGTGTGTTTGGTACGGTGGTGCTTGGGTTTTTATTTTTATCATTATTATCTTACAACACCTTAGACCCTGCGTGGTCGCATGTTGGTGGCAGGCAGGAGATCACCAATGTTGGCGGTCGCCTTGGGGCGTGGCTTGCCGATATTTTGCACGTGTTTTTTGGGTATGGGGCATGGTGGCTGGTGCTGGTCATGATGTACGAAGTGGCACTTTTATGGTGGCGACAGTCGCAGGTGATGTGGCAACTTCGGGTGTTGGCGTATGGTTTTTTGTTGGTGTGCCTTAGTGGTCTGCTAGCAGGATGGAGGGTGGCAGGTGAGTATAATACAGGACTGGTAACTGGTGGTGTTTTGGGGTTTGAGCTTTATCAGGGGTTGATGCATCAGTTTGGTAGTGTGGTAACGGCTTTATTTTTATTAACCCTCACGACCATCATTATGATATTGGTGTTTGAGGTGCGTCCTTTGGCAATTTTCCATTGGTTAATGGGATGGCTTGATAATGACAAGGTGGCTAGTCAAGATCGGTCAAGTGCACCATCGGAAGAGGATAACAATCCTTTTGAGTTGATTGAAAATGAATTGACTGAAAAACCAGTGGTTTACACCCAACAGCAACAGGATGATGAGGGTTTGTCAAAGTTCCTGCAAACATCAGGACTTCGTGATGAAATACTGGCAAATGTTCATCAGGGCAAACAAGACGAAGAGCCACAAGCAAGCCGTGTGGAGATCCATGCTGATGAAGTGGTGTTAAAAGTAGATAGTCTGACACTAGATGCCAATCAGTTACACACTCGGCAGACGGATGGCGTTAATCATGAGAGTGAGAGTAAGCCGTTAGCGTCCATGAATGATGATGAGCTGATTGAGATTCTAAATCATGATTCTGATGATATCGTTGAGTTAACATCCAAAACTAAGGTAAAAATTGTCAGTGCGAATGATATTAATGAGCAAGTAAATGTCAATGATAATCAAACTGTTGATGGAGGGATGGGGATTGAGATAGATGTTGATGACGAGGTGGATTTTGTCTACCAAAACAACCGAACTAATCAAACCACTAACATCAGTCGTGATAATGTTTTTGACGATGAGTGGATGAGATTATCAGAGGATTTGCTAAATCAAGAAGTGCAAGAACAGGATTTGCGGGTTGATACGCAAGAGAGATTAAATGGGGACGTGCAAATAAACTCATCAGGTAAAACTGATGTTGAAAACAATGTAATAACAGATGGGATGGCAGGGATATTGGACGAAGAGCTGGCCCAGCCACCTTTACATCCTGATAATTTTATCCCTAAAAAACCGTTGCCTGTAGAAGATACGCCCAAGCAGGCACATTTTAAAGATGTAGAGGCGGATGTACCAAATCCACAGCGGTCACGAGCGATGGATACACTCACCCATCGCATGAGCCTATCGCCCATTCCTGAGCTCTCTATCCTAGATAGACCTGACCCCAACAAACAGCCGAGCTACACCGAACAAGAACTGCAACAGTTATCTGAGCTTTTGGAAATTAAATTAAGAGAGTTTAATATCAAAGCAACCGTAGTCAGTGCCATGGTCGGGCCTGTGGTGACTCGCTTTGAGGTGGAGCTAGCGGCAGGGATTAAAGCAAGCCGAGTAACGGGAGCGGCACAGGATTTGGCACGGTCGCTTTCTATGGCGAGCCTGCGTGTGGTCGAAGTCATACCAGGCAAGCCTTATATCGGTATTGAAGTACCCAACAAAAAGCGAGAGATGGTGCGACTCATTGAACTGCTGGATACCCCTGATTACAAAAACCCTGATAAGCAAATCGGTGTCGCCATCGGTAAAGACATCGGCGGCAAGGTGGTCATCGCTGACCTTGCCAAAGCCCCACATATGCTGGTGGCAGGTACGACAGGCTCAGGTAAGTCGGTTTTTGTGAACTCTATCTTGCTCTCCATGCTCTTTAAATACACCCCTGATGAGCTCAAACTGGTGCTGATTGACCCTAAACAGCTAGAACTTGCCAACTATGGCGACATACCACACCTGCTCACGCCTGTGATTACGGACATGACTGAGGCGACCGCTGCTCTGACGTGGTGCGTGAACGAGATGGAGCGACGTTATCAGCTCATGAGCTTACTGCGTGTGCGTAAAATCTCAGAATTTAACAAAAAAGTGCTACAAGCTGAGACGTCAGGCGAGCCGATATTTGACCCACTGTGGCGAGCGGACGAAAATGTCGGCATCAAGACCGCCCCCAAACTCAAGCCTTTGCCACTCATCGTTATCGTGGCGGATGAATTTGCGGATATGATTATGCAGTTAGGTAAAACTGCCGAAGAGCCGATTGTTCGCCTTGCCCAAAAGGCTCGTGCCGCTGGCATTCATCTGGTGCTTGCCACTCAGCGTCCAACGGTGAATGTCGTCACAGGTCTGATTAAGGCAAATATCCCGTCTCGTGTCGCCCTACGAGTGAACTCAAAGGTGGACAGTCGTACCATCATCGAAGAGGGTGGGGCAGAGAGTATGCTTGGTAACGGTGACATGATGTTCATCGGGCCGGGCGAGAACACTCCACGCCGTGTGCATGGGGCGTATGTGGATGATGATGAGGTTAACCGTGTCTGCGATGCGTGGCGTGAGCGTGGCAGACCTGATTATATTGACCTGTCAAATAGTTACACTTTTGAAGGCGAAGGGTCGGGCGATGGACTGGGTAAGGGTGGTGATGATGAATATTATCATCAGGCGGTGACCTTTGTCATGGAAAGCCGTAAAGTCTCCATATCCAGCATTCAGCGTAAACTGGGCATTGGTTATAACCGTGCCGCCCGTATCGTGGATATGATGGAAGAGGCAGGATTGGTCAGTCCGATGGATAATGCTGGTAAACGGCAGATTTTGATGTGATAAGATGACAATCTGCCTTGTTGTAATAAAAAAAGAGCCTATGCCTAGGCTCTTTTTTAAGGCACTTACGGCAGTTCCCGCCAATTACGTAGCATTGGGTAGCTGACACCAACCTCATTCCGGAAATGATGAGAGACAACCCAATAAGAGCTATCACAATATCGACACAATGGGGATTTTGGTATTATATCTTTATTTTTAAATAGTTGCAAATAATTAGGGCGTGCCTGCCTTTTGTATTTGCAATGAAAAATGAGAAAAATCGTACGTTTTTCAAGGAAACAGCTTGTTTGATAGTCATTCTATCAAACGAGCTTTTATTATGAAAAACGAGATTTAGCCATTTTTCATGCAAAAACATTATTTTATTTCTAAAACATTTCTATGTTTTAAATTGTGTTATAAAGGTTCAGCACGCCCTATTTAGGTCTTATGATGGCAAAACAAAAAATTAAACACTTAAAAAGAGAGTAAATCTAAATTTACTCTCTTGATGGATTATCAACCCTTAACAGTTTTACCTTTTAATTGCATAAAGGCTTGTTCTACACGTTCACTGTGGTCACGGATTTTTTGTTCCACTTGGGCGAACTGTTCTTTTAGGTATTCATCAGCTTCATGCAAGCGGTTGGCAAATTCGGTGCGTTTTAGCTCCATGGATTTGGCTTTTAGGGCGTGCCATTCTTCCACGGTATTGGTAAAGGCGTCGTATTCGGCACTGATTTTATCTTTGAACAGCATGAGCTTATCATCTAAGGACAAATCCCCACCTGCAATGCGAGCTTCGGCACGTTTAAACTGCATGGTAACTTCGGCGTGCTTGATGGTTAGGTCATCGACCGTTTTTAGCTCTTTGGCAAGACCGATTTTGGATAAGCCTGCGATGAGCCATTTGGTTGGGTCGTATTGCCACCATTTGACCCCATTGCGATAGTCGTATTGGAAATAATGATGGTAGTTATGATAGCCTTCGCCCCAAGTAAAAATCGCCAAAATCGGGTTATCACGGGCGGTGTTTTCATCAGTATAAGGGCGTGTGCCGAACATGTGGCACAGCGAGTTGATAAAAAAGGTAAAATGATGGGTTAGTACCATACGCAGTAGCCCCACAATGATAAATGCCCCGAGCATGTCGCCAATGATAAGCCCGACAGCACTTAGGATGATGACATTGGTCAGTAGCACCCACAGTCCATAATGCTCATGTTGGTGTACCAGTACCTTGTCTTTTTTCAGGTCAGGGATGTTTTTGTAGTCGTATTGACCGCTGGGGTATTTTTTTAACATCCACTGCATATGGCTAAACCAAAAACCACGACGTGCCGAGTAGGGGTCATCATATTCATCATCGACATGGCGGTGATGGACACGGTGCCCTGAACACCAGTCAAAGGCAGAGCTTTGTACCGCCAAGGTCGCCCCGATGAGCAAAAAATATTTGACAACGGGGTGAGTTTCATAGGATTTATGGGCAAATAAGCGATGATAGCCTGCGGTGATGGACAGTCCCGTCCACGCCATAAATAGCGAAAAGGCAATCCACAGAGCAGGACTGGTGTCATGCGTCCATAGATACCACGGCACCAAAATCAAGGCGAGCAAAGGCGTGCTGATGAGAAAAACAGCAGGCACCCAGTTGATGGGGGGATTTTCAAAATCTTGGGGGTTGTGTTTGGCAGTCATGGTGTTTTCCTGTGTTGCCTGTTTTGGTGTACTATTATACATGAATTTATCAAGGATGTGAACGCCTATGCACAAAAATTTATTAAAAATGAACATTTGTTAAGCAATAAGAAGTGATTGTTTTTTAATAATTTTTTATCAAAATTTTGGGAATGAATGGTGTGTGGCAGGATGGATGGTTTTAAAATATTTCACAATGTTTAAAATTTTGTTATAATTGAGAAGATTTTACATTTTTGCCCACTCAGGGAATAAAGACATGAGCAGTCGTAAAGAACAGTTTGAGCACCGAGAACGGCAGATTTTGGCGACTGCTGAACAGTTGTTATTAGAATCAGGCGATTATGATTTGACCTTGGACAGTTTGGCACGCCATTTGGATTTGGCAAAGGGGACGTTGTACAAGCATTTTGTGAGTAAGGATGAGCTACTGTTGCGACTGCTCATAGAGTACGAAAAACGCTTGTATGAGATGAACGCCATTGATGATGGGGCAGGGGCGGGTGTGGCTCGTATGGTGTTACAACTGCTTTTGCGTCCACAGCGAGCGATGATGTTTCACCACCTAGAAGACAAGCTGTCATCGACCGCGTCAGGGCTAAACCGCCTGTTCGGTGAGCTGTATAAGATTCGCCGTGAACGCATGAAGCGTATTTATGAGATTGCCGAGCGGTATCTGTCTGAGCAGAACAGCACCATGGCAACCCGAGATTTTTTGGCAAGTATTTGGGCGTTGGGACAAGGCGGGGCAGGGCTGTTAAATTCCAGCTTTTATCAGCGTTATCTGGGTGACAGAGACACCTTAAAGTATGCCTTTGTCGTGCAAATGCTGGACTTACCAAAACTCTACATCCAGGACATTGCCCAACATGCTGTTAAAGACCCCAACCAAGACACTGCGGTCAAGCCAATATCGTCACAGACAAACGACAAGACGGACATTGCCCCCACCAGCGATGAGCAAGCCCCTGCTATCACGCCCAAACTGATTAAGCCATTAACACCGCCTTTGGTGTGATGTTATTGGATTTATTGCCTTATTACTACATTGCATTTACCCCTGATTTTCGGTACAATCATTCATCACCAATAACCACACGACAATTAAGGATTAATGCATGCTCACCATTCTCACCGCCAACCAAAAAGGAGGCTGTGGCAAGACATCAATCAGTCTGACCCTAGCTGTCGCCTTGGCTCATGAAGGCTATAAAGTTGCCATCGCAGACGCCGACCTCCAAAAATCCGCCTTGCGTTTTTTAAAATACCGCCCCGATGACGTCACGCCCATCATGGGCATTGACTGGCGAGACAGCGACGACATTGGTGATTTGCCCAAAAATATGGACAAAGCCAAGCCCGATGTTCTCATCATCGATGCCCCAGGAGCGGTGGCAGGTGAGCGTGCCGAACGGCTTATTGGCGAGTGTGATTTGATGTTTGTGCCGGTGTTGCCGTCCTTTTTTGACATAGACAGCACCAAGCGATTTTTAAAGAACATCGCCGACATCAAGCGAATCAGAAAAGGTAAAGTGGACGTTCATCTCGTCGCCAACCGCATACGTCCACAGCTCATGGATGGGGGTGTGCCAAGCGACAAACTGTTGGCGATATTTGATGAGATAGGGCAACGCCCTTTGGCTTATATCAGTGAAAAAAGTGCCTACGCTCAGCTTGCCGATGACGCCCTAACCATCTTTGACAAGACACAAAAACTCTATCAAGATGCCAAAGGGCAATGGCAACCGATATTAGCACTCATCAAAAATAAGCTGTCAGGCAACGGCAAATGTTCGGGCATGAGTACGGACGGCAGTTGGTTTTAAGATTTGCCCCAAACCTGCTCAAATCATGACTGCTAGATAATACTGATAAAATTATGACAACAAAAATCCCGCCATAAGACGGGATTTTTATAAAGCAGATGATTATACATCTTCTTCTTTATATTGTGGTACAGGTTTTTTGAAACCACCTGTCTTGATACCAAGCCAGATAAAGCCCAAGAACGCCCAGAACAGACCCACACCAAAGGTTGTGCTGTCCACTTCTAGCCACATCAAGAAGATACTGATAAAGCCAATCACAGGTACAACAACATAGCTGATGATTTGTTTAGGCGTTTTAACCATCTTATCACGCACCGCATAGCGGAAAATGACCGATAGGTTTACAAAGCTAAACGCCGTCAATGCACCAAAGCTGATTAGGTTTACCACCGTCTCCAAGCTAATAAAACCTGCGGTCAAAGCCACACCGCCAGCAATCAAAATGTTATTGACAGGGGTTAAGAATTTGGGGCTTAGCTGACCAAAGATTTTGTTGCTAATCACGCCATCACGACCCATCACATACATGAGGCGAGACACGCCAGCGTGAGCCGAGATGCCAGACGCCATCACCGTTACAATGGCAAAGCCCAACACAATCGCTTGGAACGCTGAACCACCCACCAATAGTAGGATTTCGGCTTGGGTCTCGTCCACCGCTTCAAAATACAACTCAGGGTTACTTGGCAAATAAGTCTGCATAAAATAAGCACTGACAATAAACACCGCACCTGCGATTAGGGTGGTTAAAATCATCGCTTTTGGCAAGGTGTTTTTGACGTCTTTGGTCTCTTCGGCAAGGCTGGAGATTGAGTCAAAGCCTGTGAACGAGAAACACAAAATGGTCGCACCCGTAATCAAAGCTCCTACCGAAGTCATCTCACTCCAAAACGGCTTTAAGCTCCACAGCTCATAGATGTCTTCTGGGTTGGTGTTGGCGGCGTACTGTGCCATTTGTAATTTGCTATAAATCAGGTAGGTAAAGACGGCAATCACAAGTAGCTGTACTGCCACAATCCAACTGTTAAAGTAGGCAACGGTTTTTGAGCCAAAGATATTGACCAGAGTCATCAGTCCCGTCAGACCAATCACCCACACCCAGTGGTTCACCGCAGGGAATAGGGCTTCAAGATACAGCACGGCAAGGATAATGTTTACCATGGGCGAGAGCAGATAATCCAGCCAGCTTGACCAGCCGACCATAAAGCCCATAGACGGGTTAATTGCTCTTTGTGTATAAGTGTAAGCTGAACCTGATGACGGATAGGCACGAATCATATGCCCATAGCTGATTGATGTGAGCAAAATGGCAAACAGTGCAAAAAGATAAGACATCGGCACGTGTCCACCACTATCACGGGAGACCATACCAAAAGTATCAAGCAAAGTCATCGGCTGAATATAAGCCAAACCAATGATGATGACGTGCCATAGACCAAGATTTCGCCGCAATTTTGCAGCTTGGGTAGTAACAGGTGTACTCAACGTAGAGTCCTCCAAAAAGCGTGCGTAAACGCAAAACTTCAGAAAAGGCGTTGGGGGTGCTAATACTGTTATCAAACGTACTTTTGGCAGATAAAATCTGTTAGCGGGCGTGTTTGAGATTTGATTAAGCTATCAACTCCGAGTTAAAAAATGATTGACCGAAATGGCAATCTCTTTACAAATTTTTACAGACGTAAAAAAACGGCTAATTTTACCCCAAAAATTGACCCATGCCAATCAATTTTTTAAAAATCTAGCCATATTTAACAAGATTTTTGTAACAATGGTTAAATTCTATTAAGTAAAAATCCCTATAAAAATTAGGGTTTTGCCAATTTTGTTTTTTAATTTCCTGTAAAACCAGTTTTCCGCTCGCCCTGAGCTTGTCGAAGGGTGCAAGGAAAGTCTTTCCTGCAAATTACCCACCCCTTAACGTCAAACTTCGTCCACCGTCCACCGCCAAAATCTGCCCTGTGATATAAGGAGCATTCGCCAAAAATAGCACCGCTTGGGCAATGTCATTAGGCGTACCGATTGTTTGTAAGGGGACGGAACTCACAAGTTCGTCTTTGGTGCTGTCGTTCAATTCATTATTTTTGTTATCTTCTGGAAAAATATTCACACCGGGGGAGACGCCATTGACCCGTACGCTCGGGGCAAGCTCCAACGCCAAGGACTGCACCATGCCCAAATGTGCCGATTTTGCCATGTTATAAATGAGATAACCGATAAAGGGCTTATCTCGTGCATGAATGTCAAGCAGGCTGATAATCGCCCCATGATTTGTGATAAGCTCATCTTTAAAAGCGTGACTTAAAAATAATGGAGCTTTGGCATTGGTCAAAAATAAATCGTCCCAGTCCGTTTGCCATTTATCAAAATCATCATTGACATCACTTGGATAAAAACTTGACGCATTATGCACCAACACATCAATCCGCCCAAATAAAGCTATGGCGTGATTTTTAAAATCTGCCAATGTATTTTTATCATTAACAATACTCAAATCTGCCTTGATGATTTTGGCACTATTATCACAAATGGCATTTAATTCATCTGCCAAATTTTGAGCATCTGTTTGGCTATGATGATAATGGATAATAATGTTAAAGCCGTTACTGTGAAAGGCTTGGACGATTGCCTTGCCAATGCGTTTTGCTCCGCCTGTGATTAGGGCGACTTTTTTCATAAAATTGCCTTTTTTAAAAATTCGCTTAATTTTAATGAACGTAACCGTGTCAGCTCATCGCCAATTTGTTTGCCTTTTAATGATTTATCAATATCGTTAATCGTTACCGATTGATAAAGGCTCATGGCGTGATGAAAAAACTCACGATTGATTGTTTTATTATTTACTATTTCTACCGCATCAATCAAATCAAATAATACCGTTTTGTCTTTTTGGGCTTTGGTATTTTCTATTAACATTAATAATTTATCGGCAGAACTGTCTTGATAATGGGTTAAGTCATCAAAATGCGTGATAAATAATTGGGCAAATTGTGTGATGGCTTTGGGCGTTAATAATCGCTCGCACAGTTTTGATAAATCCGCTTTATTGTCCAAAAATCCATAGGTTAATATGGCAAATTTGATATGCAATGGCTTATCGTGGGCGGTTTTTAATTTGTCAAAAGTGGTTTGGCAAATGGTGTTATCTTGCCAAATGGTGTTTAGCTCGGGTAGAATTTGTTTTAAAATATCTAAGTTAAATAACAACTCAAAAAATGCAAACGCACACGTCTCATCAAAAGCCTTCACGCATTCTGTCCAAATCCGCTCACGGCTAAGGTGCAAAAGCTCCCCCCGACTGGCAATGGTCTGCATAAGGCGAGCGGTGTCAGGGGCGACCGTAAAACCCAGCTCATAAAAGCGGGCATAAAAGCGAGCGACTCGCAACACACGAAGCGGGTCTTCGCTAAATGCAGGGGATACATGGCGTAAGAGCTTGTGGCGTAGGTCATTTTGTCCGCCATAAAAGTCCACCACTTGCCCTGTGCGTGGCGTGTCGTCAAACAGTCCGACAACTTCTATGGCAAGGGCGTTTATCGTCAAGTCTCGGCGAGCCAAGTCATCTTGCAAGCTCACCCCGTCCGTCTGTACGGCAAAGCCTTGATAGCCCTTGCCGTTTTTGCGTTCGGTGCGGGCAAGGGCGTACTCATTATGGGTGTGCGGGTGTAAAAACACAGGAAAATCCGCCCCCACTTGGGTAAAGCCTTGGGTGCGCAGGTCGGCAGGACTTGCCCCCACCACCATAAAATCTTTGTCTTTGATAGGGCGAGATAGGAGCATATCACGCACCGCCCCACCGACCAAATATACTTGCATGGTAAATCTTTTTTTGATAAATTTGGCTCATTGTAGCGTAAATTTAAGCATAAAAAAAGCACCCTGATGAGTGCTTTTTTGGGGTTTGGTAGGCTTATTTTACCATATCCTGAGCGTCCGATACCGAGAGGGCGGTCATGTTGACGATACGGCGAGCGGTCGCAGAAGGTGTCAAGATATGCACTGGCTTGTCCGCACCGAGCAGGATAGGCCCTAGAGCAGCCGAGCCTGTGGCGGTTTTTAGCAAGTTAAAGGCGATGTTGGCACTGTCAAGCGTTGGCATAATGAGTAGGTTTGCCGAGCCTTTTAGGGTGCTAAATGGATAGCTGTGCTGACGCATACGCTCATCCAGGGCGATGTCGCCATGCATTTCGCCATCAAACTCAAAGTCTACGTTCATCTCGGTCAAGATGTCATGTACTTGACGCATTTTGAGAGCAGAAGCACGGTCAGATGCCCCAAAGTTAGAATGCGACAGTAGGGCGACTTTTGGTGTGATGCCAAAACGACGTACTGCTGCCGCTGCCAAAATGGTCATCTCGGCAAGCTCTTCGGCGGTTGGGTCTTCGTTGATGTAGGTATCAGCGATGAACAGGTTGCGGTTTTGCATGAGTACGGCACTCATGGCGTAGAAGTTGGATACGCCGTCTTTTTTGCCAATGACTTGATTTAGGTATTTTAAATGCAAGTGATAAAAACCAAACGTACCACAAATCAAGCCGTCCGCATCGCCAAGCTCGACCATGAGTGAGCCGATAAGCGTGGTTTTACGGCGAACATCACGACGAGCCAGCTCTAGGCTGACACCATTGCGTTGATTGGCTGTGTAGTGATATTCGACATATCTGTCGTAGTGGGGGTTGTTGTTGGGGTTGATGATGGTGATGTTCTGACCATCGACCAAACGCAGACCGAGATTGTCGATTTCTTGGTTGATAATCTCGGGGCGACCGATAAGGATAGGCTGGGCGATTTTCTCGTCCACCACCACTTGCACCGCACGCAACACGTTGATGTCTTCACCTTCGGCATAGACAATGCGTTTGGGGTTGGCTTTTGCCTTGTTGAAGATGGGCTTCATGGCAAGGGCGGTGTTATAGACGAACTCGGACAGTTTTTGGCGATAGGCATCAAAGTCTGCAATCGGCAAGGTTGCCACGCCTGTGTCCATCGCAGCCTTGGCAACAGCAGGGGCAATCTCTAGGATAAGATTTGGCTCCAAAGGACCGGGGATAAGGTACTCACGCCCAAAGCTTTTGCCAGTTTCGTCTTTTTGGCTGTCCATAGACGGGGTGGATTCGGTGTGAGCCATCGCTGCGATGGCGTGTACGCACGCAAGCTTCATCTCTTCATTAACGACTGTCGCCCCAACGTCCAATGCCCCACGGAAAATATAAGGGAAACATAGAGCGTTATTGACTTGGTTGGGGTAGTCTGAGCGACCTGTCGCCATAATCACGTCCGAACGCACCGCATGGGCAAGCTCGGGCATAATCTCAGGGGTTGGGTTGGCTAGGGCAAAGATGATGGGGTCTTTTGCCATTGAGCGTACCATATCTTGGCTGACCACACCTGGCCCTGACAGACCCAAAAATACGTCCGCCCCAACCATGACTTCTGCTAAGGTGGTCTTGTCGGTATCACGAGCAAAGCGGGCTTTGGATTCGTCTAGGTTTTCACGGCTTGTCGTAATAACACCTTTTGAATCAAGCACATAGATGTTGTTTTTGTTGGCTCCAAGTGCCACAATCAAATCAAGGCAACTAATCGCTGCCGCCCCTGCCCCTGAGCAGACAAGCGTAATCTCGCCGATGTTTTTGCCGTTTAATTGTAAGGCGTTTAGCAGAGCGGCGGCTGAGATAATGGCGGTGCCGTGTTGGTCGTCATGGAACACAGGAATGTTCATGCGTTCACGCAGTTCACGCTCGATTTTGAAGCACTCAGGTGCTTTGATGTCTTCTAGGTTGATCCCGCCAAAGGTTGGCTCTAGGCTTGCCACTGTCTCAATGAATTTGTCGGGGTCGGTCTCATTAATCTCAATGTCAAAAACATCAATGCCAGCGAACTTCTTAAATAGCACGCCTTTACCTTCCATTACAGGCTTGGACGCTAACGCACCGATATTACCAAGCCCAAGCACCGCCGTACCGTTGGTAATCACGCCAACTAGATTGGAGCGGGCGGTGTATTTGGCGGCAAGTTTGGGGTCTTTTTCGATTTCAAGGCAAGGCACCGCCACGCCAGGGGAGTAAGCAAGAGCCAAGTCTCGTTGGTTGGCAATTTGTTTGGTGGGGGTGACAGAGATTTTACCAGGGCGGGGGTGTTCGTGGTAATGCAGGGCGTTTTGTTCAAATTGTAAACGCTGGGCGTCCGCTTCGGATAAAAAGGCGGTATCTTGGGTTTTGTCCTGTGCAGGGACATCTTGATGTGCCATAGTGGTTTTCCAAGTTGTTGTGAAATAAAATCGCCCTATTTTAGCATGATTTTGGGGGTCGTGCTAGGTTTTGTTGACGAGTGTCTTGGATGGATGTGATTGATGAGTTGGTTGGGTTGGTGAGTGTGTTCAAAGATGGGCGTGTTTTAAAACACCACCCCAATCCACCTAAATTTCACCGCATTATCATAGATGATTTTTAAGGCGATGACAGTAAGTAGCCACGGTAAGACAGTTTTAACCCATGCCATAGGCAAACGGTTACGCAGTTTGACCCCTGCCCATGAGCCAAAGGAGGCGGACACTACCATAAGTACAATCACTTGCCAATAGTCAAAAAACGCAAACCCCAAAGCGACATAGACCGCAAGTTTTAGGACGTGTACCAACGACATCATGAGCGAGCCGACCGTTACGACCACGTCATTGTTGTCGTATTTTTTCATGAGTAGGGGTAGGTGCAAGGGGCCGGGGGCTCCGACAAATAACCCAATGCCTGTTTGTAAAAAGCCGATGAGATAAAAACTCTCAAAGCTCTTTAATAGGCGATTGACCGTGCTTGACCACTGAGTAAGTAAGATATAAATGGCGATAAATAGGGGGATTAAGTCTAATTTGACAAATTTTACTGCCATCCCAAAAAACGCCATACCCACCACCGCTCCGATGACAAACGGACGAAAATGAGTAAAATCCAAATCACGCCGACCGAACCACACACGGCTGACGTTGCTTGCCAGTTGGGTGGTGCCATGAATGGGGATAATGGCGGATGCAGGCAAAAACATGGGCATAAACCCAAGCAAAATCGTCCCACCGCCAAGCCCTGTAATCCCTGCTAGGGCGGACGTAAAGAAGTTGATGATACCTAAAATGACATCACTCATAAGGGTTATTGAGACCTAGCCCACTCAAAATCTCAATCTCAAAGCCCTCCATCTCGTCCTGCTTCTCCTGCCCAAGCTCATGGTCAAAGCCGAGCAAGTGCAATACACCATGTACGATTAGGTGCGTCAAATGCTTGTCCACCGTTTTGCCTTGCTCATCTGCTTCACGCACCACGACCTCATGACAAATCACCAGCTCGCCCAGTGGTATATTATTCATCATTTGACAGACATCGCTCGGTATGTCGCTTGGGTAGGATAAAATGTTGGTGGCGTAGTCTTTGCCCCGAGCGTCAAGGTTGAGCTCACGCCCCTCGTCTGTGCCACAGACATAAATATCCAAAGATTTTGGCAAATCTATCCAGTTTTGAGCAGGTAGTTCATCAAATGGATAATAGGGCAACGCCAAACCGTGCGTGATTTTGTCATTCATCACCGTTAAGGCATGATTAAAAATCTCTGTAATTTTTATTTCATTATAAATTGGCAACTCAGCAAGACCTGCCACATCATCGGCAAAACTGAGCGTTATCTCATTCATCATTGCCGTCCTTCACCTTGACCGCTTTTGTCGTCTTTTATGCTATTTAAAAAGGACAAGGCGTTTAACGTACGGTTTAGCTCTTGTTCTTGACGTTGTTTTTTGCGGATTTCGGCTCGCTCGCTCTCAATCTGATTCTCCACCACGTCATGAGCGTCATAGGCATCAATAATTTTTTGCACCAGATGATGTCGCACGACATCTTTACTGCTAAACTGCGTGATGTGAATGTCATCAATATTTGCCAAAATTTTGAGAGCCTGAGACAGTCCCGACTTATGACCACGAGGCAAATCCACCTGCGATGTGTCGCCTGTGATGACCGCACGACTCCCAAAGCCTAGCCGTGTCAAAAACATTTTCATCTGCTCAGGCGTGGTGTTTTGGGCTTCATCCAGTATCACAAAGGAGTTATTCAGCGTTCGCCCACGCATATAGGCAAGCGGAGCAACTTCGATGATTTGGCGTTCTAGGAGCTTACCCACCTTTTCAAAACCAAGCATTTCGTACAAGGCATCATACAGAGGGCGTAAATAAGGGTCAATTTTTTGGGTCAAATCGCCCGGCAAAAACCCCAATTTTTCGCCCGCTTCCACCGCAGGGCGGACAAGCAAAATCCGCTCAATCTCGCCACGCTCTAACATATCCACCGCCACCGCCACGGCAAGGTAGGTCTTGCCTGTGCCAGCAGGGCCTACACCAAATGAGATGTCGGAGAGCAGAATATTACGCACATATTCGGCTTGGTTGTGTCCTTTTGGCGTGATTTTGCCCTTGCGAGTCGATAGGTTCACAGGTGTGTGCGTTTGGGTGGTGTGTGGATTTCGTGCAAGGCTTGCTTGGATAAGTAGGTGCAAGTCCTCTGGGGCGATGTCGTCTGATTTTTTGGCAAGCTCATAAAGCTCACCCAGCACATATTGGGCGCGCTCCACTTGGGTCAAATCGCCTGTGAGTATAAAATCATTGCCACGATTGACAATGCTAATATCAAGGCGGTCTTGTAGGTATTTTAGGTGCGTGTTGTATTCGCCAAGCAGGGTGCGAAGCTCAAAGGGGGTCAGCTCAAAACTAAGGGTGCGAGTTAGGCTCAAATGGGTTTCCTTTTTAAAAATAAAATAGGTGTTGTCAATCATGCTTTGGAATATGATTTTGGGGTAAATGCGGTTGATTAACCTTAATATATACCAATTCTGCATTTTAAAAATCATGTTTTTGTAGGGGCGTGCTGAGCAAGCCTGTTGATATACCCCAAATTTAACAACACCAAAACAAAAATCATCAAGGCTTATATGCTTTCAAAAAACAAAAAATCAAGCCGTAAAATAACATTCAAACAACAAAAAACCCTTTTCCAAAATAGAAAAGGGTTTTTTAAATATGGCTCCCCAACCTGGGCTCGAACCAGGGACACACGGATTAACAGTCCGATGCTCTACCGACTGAGCTATTGGGGAATAACTTGTCGTATCAAGTGATTGCGTATTATATAGATTTTTGACAACTTGTCAAGCAAATTTTTCAAAAAATGATAAAAATTTTAATATCAAAAATATTTTTGTTTAAAATCAATATTTTAAAAGCATAAAAAATAAAAAACCGAAACACCGCTGTCAAGTGTTGCCCATGAACCAAGTAGTTCAAGGCGGGTAAATCTTTGCTGTTTTAGGTTTCCCGATACATCAGATGATGCGGGCATACACACCACAGCAAACAGTCATTACCCTGTAAGTGTGATTATCGGCTCAGGTGTATTCTCAACTGGCGAATGTTTCAGTGGCTCTATTGTACGATAATTTTGTAAAAATTTCAAGATTTGGGCGGTTTTTGCCGTGCCGAATGGGGGTATTTTGTGATAAAATGAGAAATGATTTATCATTTTTGATTTGTTAAAAAGGCTTTATCATGAAAAAAATTCCCCATGTTTTGATGATT
This sequence comes from Moraxella equi, assembly GCF_002027555.1. Classification (GTDB taxonomy): domain Bacteria; phylum Pseudomonadota; class Gammaproteobacteria; order Pseudomonadales; family Moraxellaceae; genus Moraxella; species Moraxella equi. Next base: position 39,478 of record NZ_MXAP01000039.1, on the reverse strand, counting down.
TTGGACGGTGTCGGACATCGAGAAGACTCCCGAGACAACGCCGTTTATACCGCCAAAAAACCCAATTTAGACATGCTCATGGCGACCTGTCCGCATGGGCTTATCTCAGGCTCAGGGCAGGATGTGGGCTTGCCTGACGGTCAATTTGGCAATTCAGAAGTGGGGCATATGAACCTTGGGGCAGGGCGGATTTTGTACCAAGATTCTACCCGTATCATGAACGACATCAGCTCGGGCGAATTTTTTAATAATGACGTGCTGGTTAAGGCGGTCAAGGACACGATAGACAATGAAGGGGCGGTGCATATTTTGGGCTTGCTGTCGGACGGTGGGGTTCATGCTCACATTGACCACATCAAGGCGACCGCCAAACTTGCCGTAGAGCAGGGGGCAAGCCAAGTGTTTGTTCATGCGTTTTTGGACGGGCGAGACACCCCGCCAAAATCGGCAGACGGCTATGTGGCGGATTTGGAGCGGTATTTGGCAGCTCTTAGCCAAGAGTTTGATGCCGAAGCCAAAATCGCAAGTTGTATCGGGCGCTTTTTTGCCATGGACAGAGACAAGCGGTGGGATAGGGTGGAGCAGGCGTACGACCTGATGACCCAAGCCAAGGCGGTGCGTGAAGCGGACAGTGCCAGTCATGCCATAGAGCTTGCCTATGGGGCGAACGAGACCGATGAATTTGTACAGGCGACCATCATTGATGATAATGGTGTGATAGCGGACAATGACGGCGTGATTTTTGTCAATTTTCGGGCTGACCGTGCCAGAGAGATTAGTGGGGCCTTTGTGAGTGCTGATTTTGATGGCTTTAATCGTAAGGCAACGCCCGAGCTGTCTGCCTTTGTCATGATGACTAAATATTCTGATGAGTTGGAGGCTAACCCCAAAACAACAGTGGCGTATTATCCCACAAGCCTTGCCAACACACTGGGCGAATACCTGCAAAATCACGGCAAAACTCAGCTTCGCATTGCCGAAACCGAAAAGTACGCTCATGTTACGTTCTTTTTTAGTGGTGGACGTGAAGAGCTGTATGACGGCGAAAAGCGTATTTTGGTAAACAGCCCTGATGTTAAAACCTATGACCAAAAGCCCGAGATGAGTGCTTTTGAAGTTACCGATAAGCTAAAAGAGGCGATACTCTCAGGCGAGTTTGATGTGGTCATCATCAACTACGCCAATGGCGACATGGTAGGGCATACGGGCGTGTTTGATGCGGCGGTCAAGGCGGTGGAAGCGGTAGATACCTGTATCGGCGAGATAGTCGGTGCGGTGCGTGAGATGAGAGGTCATCTGCTCATCACTGCCGACCACGGCAACTGCGAGCAAATGCAAGACTATGAGAGCGGGCAGGTGCATACTCAGCACACGACCGAATTTGTGCCGTTTATCTATGTGGGCGACAAGCAGGTGAGCGTGCGGACAGGCGGACGACTGTGTGATGTCGCTCCGACCATTTTACACCTGATGGGTATGCGAAAACCTGCCGAGATGACGGGGATAAGTCTATTGGTGGATTTATGAAACTGACAAAAACACTACTGGCGAGCATGGTGGCGTTGTCGCTAAGTGTGCCGACAACAAGCCATGCCGAGCTACCCAAAGCCATCAGTACGCCCATCAATAAAGTGGCAAATCTGCTTGGCTTTGGCGATGATGTGCAAGCTGACAGCGGTCTGGATGTTGAGGCAAAGACAGGCGAGCAGATGGCAGATGGGGAGCAGATGGATGTCCAGGACCCGACAAGCCCGACACTTGATGCCTTGGAGAGTAAGCCCAATACACTGCATGGCATAGAAGGGCTTCATCAGGGGCGTGTGCCGTTGGGGGCGGTGTCGCCAAACACCCTAAAAACCTTTGTGTCGGTGGTGGATTTGGTGCGTCGTGACTATGTCGAAGAAGTTAGTGATGAGAAGCTCTTTGAAAATGCGATGAGTGGCATGCTGACAGGGCTAGATAGCCATGCTGAGTTTTTGGACAAAGAAGCCTTTGCCAATCTACAATCATTCACCGCAGGCAACGTGGCGAACATCGGACTGTCAGCAGTGTGGCAAGCTGATGAAGAGCATTGGGTTGTCACCGATGTTCATGAAGACTCATCTGCCAAGCGTGCTGGCGTGAAAGTGGGGGACTATCTACATCAAGTGGGTGATACTAAGCTGTCCGACAGTCATAGTGAAAATGACGTCAAGCAGTTATTAAATGGCATTGCAGGCACGCAGGTAGACATTGTAATATCAAGTGCAGGGCGTAACAAAAGACGACTTACCGCTCAGCGTAACGAAGTGATTAAAAGCAATGTTGAAACCAGTATCGTCGGCGGGGTAGCCATCATTAAGCTCCCTGTGTTTCAAAATAACACCCGTCAGCAGATTTTGGAGAGCTTGGGGCGGGCGGGCGTACCCATATCAGGGGTGATATTGGACGTGCGTAATAACCCTGGTGGGGTCTTAGAGTCGGCAGGGGCAGTGGCATCGCTCTTTATGCGTAATCAGACGTTGGTGCAGGTGGCAGGGCGACAAGGGGTGGAGCGAGAGCTAAAAACCGAAGGCTCACCACTGCTGATTGATTTGCCAGTGATGATACTACAAAACCGTTATTCGGCATCGGCCGCCGAAGTGCTTGCCAGTAGCTTGCAGTCGCAAAAGAGAGCATTGATAGTGGGTGAGACGAGCTATGGTAAAGGCTCGGTGCAGTCGGTCATCCCTATCGATGACAATCAAGCGGTCAAGATGACCACCGCTCATTACCTGACTGCTGATGGCAAGCAAATTGATGGGGTAGGGGTCGTGCCTGATGTGGTCTTTGACAATACAACCAGTCGTATTACCACCACTGATATCTCGGGTATAGGCTCGGATGTGTGGTTGTCGCAGGCACTAATTCTGATGAACAGTGCCAAGCTGACCACAGGGATAGATTTTGCTCCTGTGGGTGGTTTTTGAGAAAAGCATGATAATAAAAAAGGACGTTTAATACGTCCTTTTTTGGCAAGCTAAGGAATATTTTGGTACTTATTCGTCATCGTGGTCACTCGTGTCGCCACCGTCATCAATTTCTAGCTTTTTCATGCGATAACGTAGGGAGCGAAAGGTCATGCCAAGCAGTTTGGCAGCTTGGGTTTTATTGCCCTCTGCTTGCTCTAAGGCGGTGCAGATAAGCTGACGTTCTTGGTCAAGCAGGTAGGCTTCAAGTCCTTCATTGGGTAGGGTGTCTTTTTTGGTGGTATCAGCAGGCATGGATGTGCTGATTGATGATTTGTTTTTTGGTAAATCTGTCAGCTCGTTAGTAGATTTATCTTTTTGGCTAGGAGTGGCAAGCGGTGTACCGTAGTTGGCAGTGGCATTAATGTGCAAACCTTGATTGGCACGTTTGGCGATCGGCTCTTTGATGACGGTGTTGGCGATATAGGTGGGACGTTGGTCATGGTAGGGCGATGTTCTGCCATTGCCATTAGGATGAATCTGAGTTATGTCTGCCATGATAGATGTTGTGGGTGAACTATTTTCATCAGCCAGTGGGCTGACAATAGTGAGCGTCTCAATATCGTTATCATCATCTATGATATCGTCCAAATATTCAAGTTCGGCAGGGTTATCATCCAACATGAGATGATGGGCATCAATCTCATCACTGTCGCTCATGGTAACAGCACGTTCTAAGATGTTTCTAAGTTCACGCACGTTGCCTTTAAAATTATGATACGTCAGTACATCAATGGCATCATCGGTCAGGCTAAGATTATCAAGTCCCCAATCTTTGGCAATCAAACCCAGAAAATGCTCGGCCAGCATGGGAATGTCATCACGACGGTCATTTAAGGCAGGGAGTTTCACTTCGATGACGTTAATGCGATAGAATAGGTCTTGACGAAATGCTCCCTTTTGTACTAAATCTGCCAAATCCTTGTGCGTGGCACAGACAATGCGAATGTCCACAGGCACTTCTTTGGTATCGCCAATGGCTCGCACGGTTTTTTCTTGGATGGCACGCAGGAGCTTGACTTGCATGGCAAGCGGTAAATCTGCCACTTCATCTAAGAACAGCGTTCCGCCATTGGCTTGTTGAAACAGTCCGATTTTGTCCGATGTCGCCCCCGTGAAACTGCCTTTTTTATGTCCAAAAAATTCAGATTCCATGAGTTCTGATGGTATCGCCCCGCAGTTGACAGGGACAAAGCTGCCATCACGGCGAGGACTTAGGTCATGAATGAGTCGTGAAACTACTTCTTTGCCCGTGCCCGAACCACCCCACAAAAATACAGGGGCTTGCGAGCGAGCCAGTTTTTTGATGGTAGAGCGTAGCTGTTTCATGGGGCGAGAGTCGCCAATGAGACGACCGCCAAAGATGTCATCATCGCTGATGGATGGGGCAGGGGCGGGCGATTTGTCTTGTTTGGTACTGCTTTTGGTGGGTTTGGGTTTATTTGTGCTTGTCTTGGTGGGTGCAGTGAGAGTGCCTGTCAAAGGGTTGGCGGGAACAGCCGTGTTGGATTTTTGGTTGTCTTGGCTTTTTTGATGGGTCTCTTGTGACTCACTTTCATTTTTGCCATCTTTGACGATGGTTTCATTGACTTTTAGGGCAGACTGAGCCAACTGACGCAGACGTGGCAACTCTAAGGGTTTGTTCACAAAATCAAATGCCCCGATTTTCATGGCTTCAATGGCAACATTAACATCGCCATGAGCGGTAATCACCGCCACGGGCGTGGTTGTGGTGTTGGTGATAAGCTCTACAATCTCCATGCCTGAGCCGTCAGGTAGAGCAAGGTCAGTCAGACAAAAATCATAATGGTTGTTCGCCAAAAAGGCTTTGGCATTTGCCACGTCATAGGCGACGTGCGTATCCACACCCATTTTGTTTAGAGTGATTTGCATGAGACGACACAAGTCGGCTTCATCATCGATGACTAAGGCGAGTGGCTTATCTTGCATGAATGTTCCTAATGACTCAGATAAGGGCTATTATATAGGATTTTTATACAAAACCCAACATGTAGAGATTTTACGGTAAAATTAGGTGGATAAATGCATCAAAAAGATGGTTTTGGCAGTGGATGAATATTAGGGCGTGCCCACCCTTTATAACACAATTTAAAACATAGAAATGTTTTAGAAATAAAACAATGTTTTTGCATGAAAAATGGCTAAATCTTGTTTTTCATCGTCAAAAGCTCGTTTGATAGAACGACTATCAAACTTCACTTTTTCCTTGAAAAACGGGCGATTTTTCTCATTTTTCATTGCAAATACAAAAGGCAGGCACGCCCTAGACAACTGGCGTATTAGAGACGATTAGGCGAAAACAGCTCTTGTTATCTTCTCGAAAATAGCGAATTTTGGCGTTGTTGGCTTCACTAAATGATTGGGATAGATACAGCCCAAGTCCTGTGCCTTTTTTGCTGGTGGTAAAAAAGGGATTAAATAGACTTGCCAAATCTTTCTCGCTTACGCCCTCGCCATGGTCTAGCACATCAATAAAGGCTCCTGTGTCGGTCTTGGTGAGACGTATCTCAACATCATTATCCTGAAACTGATGAATGGTGTGGCGTAAGGCATTATTGATAAGATTGGTCATCACCTGCTCAAGCTGACTAATGTCAAAATAAAAAGAAATGGGCATGTCTGTGTCACCAGTCATGACGATGAATTCATGGGGGTAATGCTCCGCCAAAAACTGAGCCATCCATGTTGAAGCATCAATGATGGATTGATTGGGTGGCTCTTGGCGAGACAGACTTAGCACGTCTAAGATGATGGTATTGACTCGCTTGGTCTGCTGATAAATCATCTTATAAAATTCAGCATTAGTATCATCATCACGCACCTCTTCCATAAGAAGCTGACTGGCTTGGCTGATGGCGGCGAGTGGATTTCTGATTTCGTGAGCGATACTGGCGGAGAGCTGACCGAGACTGGCGAGTTTTAGCTGTTGGGCGTGACTTTGTTCACGGCTTAAATCTTCGATGATGAGAATTTGCCCATGTTCAAGTAGGGGTTTGGAGCTGATACGCAGTTTGTCGGTGACTCGTTCTTGATTGGCGTATACCTCCTCTGCTTTGGGAGGTGGGTCATAGATAAGTTCGGCAGATTGATTGGGGGCGAGTGAACGATACCAACCGATGATGTTAGGATGTTCTTTAATGATGATGCGAGACAGTTCTAGTATTTTAGCAGGGCTGTCACAGGCATTGTCATCAATGGGTAGATGTAGCAAGCTCTGGGCGGCATTATTTATCATGACGATGTTACGCTCAGGGTCAAGCACCAATACGCCATTGACCATGTTCTTGACTACTGCTTGATTGATGATGTGTAGCTTTTCAACTTCGTCTGCATGTAAAAGTAGTGAGCGTTCGGCTGTGGCAAGTCGCTGAGAGATGGACCAACTTAAAAAGCCGACAGCAACAAGACTCACTGACAGCAACAAGCTGTCGTTAAAGGTCAGTAGGTTGTTTTTCTCATTTGCGACGCCATCAAAGAAAAAGCGAAAAAACTGCTGATACAGCACAGATGATACGGTAAGTAGTGTAACGACAGTAGCACGAGACAGCGACAATAGCATGTAGCTTGCAGCGATGACCACCATGTATAGCAAGATGATTTGAAAATCACTGATTTTGCCATATAGAGTAAACAAGGTCAAAAATATCACATCAAGCACAAACCCTGCCATCAGTTGTGATCTTGCTTGCTTTTTTATGATAAAAAAAGCAAGAAGCATGAGCAGGGCGATGATGATGTATAAGCCGAACATCGCCTGCTCAACCGTGTTCGGCTGTGTGGGCAGTCCCATCTGGTCACGATTTAGGACGAAGTTTGCCATCAATAAAAAACTGGCGATGATAAAGCGATACACGCCATACACCAGTCCGAGCTGACGCACTCGTACCGCTGAGATAAGGGCTTCTTCATGGACATTGGCTGATAAGAACCACAGCTTTCTAACCCATGTTTTGGTGTGTTTTAGGGGGGATTTGCTCATGTATTGACCAGTCCATAACGCATGGCAAGATGAGTGAGCTTAACATCAGAGTCTACACCGAGCTTTTCAAAGATGCGATAGCGATAGGTGTTTACGGTCTTAACGCTGACAAATAAACTCTCGGCAATCTCGCTGGCACTTTGGCAGTTTGCCACCATCATGGCGACTTGTTTTTCACGTTCAGACAAACTGTCAAAAGGGTTGGCTTTTTTGTCAAGCACGCTTTGGGCAAGCACATCGGCAATCTCATGACTAAAATATTTACCGCCTGCCTTGACTTTTTTGATGGCGGTTATCATCTCGCCAATGGGCGTGCCTTTGGTGATGTAGCCGTCTACCCCTGCCTTTAAAAGCATGGATGGGTAAGGTTCAGCCACCAAGCTAGACACTGCCATAACCTTGATGTTTTCATCAAGCTGTTTAATCCGTCGTGTCGCCTCTACGCCACCGATGTTGGGCATATTGACATCAAGCAGTACCACGTCAGGAGCGAACTTGCGGGTCATTACCACTGCCGTCTCACCACAGCCTGCTTCACCAACAACTTCAATGTCAGAATCATCGCTAAGCATGCGACTGATGCCCATCCGCACCAATTCGTGGTCGTCTACAATGAGTACTTTTATAGTCATCTTGCCCACCTAACTCTAAATCATGCTAAAATTGTTAAAATCGCTTAAAATGTGTACAATTAAGCACTTAAATTTAAAAAATCATCCAAAATGGCTCAAAAATTGCAACATTCATTGGGCTAATCATTGATTGTTGTTATCTTTAAATAAGCTTGATAATTGTAGCAACTAAATTTTAATCAATCAAACTTTTTTAACAAAATGTTCGCAAATTTTGCTTATAATTTGCCAAAATGTTATAAAAATTTTACCCAATTCTTACGATAAGATATAACTGATAAACTCATCCTTGATTGGTATAAGAATGTGTTAAATTTGCTTACAAATTTACTTAAAAACTTTGATTTTTAACATAAAAAAGTGGTTTTGTTATGTTAGAATAAAAAAATAGGCGGCTCTCGTCTCATGGTATTAGCCACTGGCGTTAAGGAGGATGCTAAGTGGTGTAGAGGACTGTATTACTGACCTAAGCTAGGTTGCCAAGGTCTAAAAGCAAGTCCGCATTTCGTCACACACCAACCAGAGTAACATTTATGTCATACAGCCCAAAACCTAGCCGCGCCAAGCGTCTTATCAGCTCCCTGAGTGTATCAGTACTGTCATTGATGACGGTGTCTGCCCATGCCTTTTTGGTTGATAATAGTCAGCAAAAGACCATCTATATTGGCAAGGGTGATGCCCACAATATGCAAGCGGTCAAAGTCCAAGAGATCCAATCAGTCCCACCTGCAACCACCACCGTCCAGCAAACTCGTACATATGGCAATACCAATACAGCACCTGCCAACACTTATAACCAAGGCTACACCAACACTCAGGTAACCCGAAGCTCTGTTCCTGCTGGTACGACCACTTCTCAGCCCTTTGCCATTCAGCCTTATGGACAGCAGACCAGTTATGGCAGTAGTTACCAATATGGCGAGCAGTTGCCTATTAGCACAAAGTCTGCCGCCGCCATCGTATTTGACCTACAAACCGGTCAGCCCATCTATCAAAAAAATGCCGATGCTGTACGCTCTATCGCCTCTGTAACCAAGATTATGACAGCGATGGTGCTGATGGATGCAGGGCTTGACATGCGTGAAGAGATTGTGATTATACCATCTGACTTGGTTGGAGCGAAAAAAGCAAGCTCTAACCTACGCTCGGGCGACCGCATGAGTCGTAGTGAGTTCATGCTCCTTATGCTCATGAAATCAGAGAACCCTGCTGCCAAAGCTCTAGCCCGTACTTACCCTGGTGGTTATGATAACTTTATCTGGGCGATGAACCAAAAAGCCAAAAGCCTGGGCATGAACAGTACCAGTTATTCAGACTCATCAGGTCTAGACCCACGCAACCGCTCATCAGCGAACGACCTAGTGAAGATGATGCGAGCGGTGAATTCTGACCCACGTTATCAGACTGTGCGTAACTTCTCAACCGCCCCAAACTATGACTTTTATGTCAATAACTACAATTCAGGTTCACGCACTTACAAAGCTCAAAATACCAGTCGCCTTGTCCGTGCAGGCAATCACCCGATTGGCGTGTCAAAGACAGGCTTTATCCGTGAGGCAGGTTATTGCTATGTGATGGAGACCCACGTCAATAACCGTCCTGCCGTCGTTGTACTGCTCGGTGCCAGTGCCTCTAACAGCCGTTGGGATGACGCTGAGGACATCCTAACTCAGCTTGCTTATCGTTATTAATCGTCCTGTCGACAGCGAAAAAAGACCCGACCATTGGGTCTTTTTGTTATTTATTATTTTGATAAATTGACTATAATATCAATATATCCAAGAAACATTAAAGTTACTACAAACGCAATGATGTGTGGATGTAGGGGCATGCTGAGCATGCCTTATAAAAAACGACACATCAAAGGGTGTGCTCAGCACACCCCGACAAAACCCGTGGTAAATATCAAGTTCGTTAGGCATACCAACCAGCCCCACTCCAAGGATGACCCATGACCGCCCCTAAATTATACCTGCTTACCAATGATGAAGACATTCATACCCTAAGCGACAAATTAGAACGTGCCTTTGATACAGGCGTGGTGTCGCTACTACAAGTCCGCCGTCAGCAGACCGCCCATGTTTTTGATTTGATTACACTCTATCAAGAGACTGAGATTCTCATCAGTTTAGCGGACAAATACGACATTCCCACGGTCATTAATGAAAACCTAGAACTCGCCTCTCACTTTAACACAGGGCTACATCTGTCAGGGACGATGAGTGTGCGAGTGGCACGAGAGATACTGGGCGATGGTGTGCATGTCGGTCGCAGTTGTCATGGCGATGTGGCGGTATTTAGAGAAGCCAAAAAACAAGGGGCAAGCTACGGGGCGATGGGAGCGATGTTTGGCACGATGACCAAGCCACTGGCTAAGACCGTCAGTAGCGAGACGCTATCTCGTGCTCACAAAGTGGGCTTGCCCCTATGTCTGATTGGCGGGATAAGCCTAAATAGCATGGACGAGCTTCGCCAAAAGGTCGGTGAGATACCTATTGATTATGTCGCTGTGACCACGGACATCCTGCACCACAGCCCTGAGATGGTCACAGCCAAATGCCAAGCATGGCGTCGCTACCTAGAAACATGGGATTGATGGTTTTTAAAAACAAAAGAACATCATTATAAAAAATACCATCATTTGCTATCATGATAACATTGAGAAAATCCAAAAAGTTATGCTAAAATAGCGTTACTTTATGTCACCATTCATATCATGACCAAAAGGAAGACCCATGAGCATTACTTATCTCTCTGGCTTAGACGTATCGGGCAAGACCGTCCTTATCCGTGAAGATTTAAACGTACCCATCAAAGACGGTGTCATCACCAGCGATGTCCGTTTACAAGCCTCCCTACCCACCATCAAAGCATGCCTTAACCAGGGGGCGGGCGTGATTGTTTGCTCGCACCTAGGTAGACCCACCGAAGGCGAGAGCGAGAGCAAATATTCATTGGCTCCGATTGCCGACTATTTGGCGGACAAATTGGGCGTGAATGTGGCGTTCTCCACCGATTATCTGGATAATGGCGTGTCGGTCAAATCAGGCGAGGCGGTGCTACTAGAAAACGTCCGTTTTAACGTGGGCGAGAAGAAAAACAGCCCTAAGCTGTCCAAGCAATACGCCGACTTATGCGACATCTTTGTCATGGACGCTTTTGGCACCGCTCACCGAGCCCAAGCGTCCACCGAAGGGGTGATTCGTGCGTGTATCGCAGACGGTAAGCCTGTGTGTGCAGGTAACTTACTCTCTGCCGAGCTTGATGCCCTATCCAAAGCCTTAGACAATCCCGCCAAACCTGTACTATCTATCGTGGGTGGCTCAAAGGTGTCCACCAAACTTGACGTGCTAAACAGCCTAGCTAAGCTATGCGATAGTATCCTAGTCGGTGGTGGTATCGCCAACACCTTTTTGGTGGCGAGTGGCAAAAATGTCGGTGCCTCCCTATACGAAGCCGACCTTGTGGATACCGCTCGTGACATCATGACCAAAACAAACATCCTACTACCCACTCATGTCGTGGTCGCGGACAAAGGCGAGATTGATTTTGATGACTTTTTGGACTCACTTAGCCGAGCGACTGCCATCATCAAATCCGTGGATGAGATTGGCGAGCATGACATGATACTAGACATCGCCCCTGAGTCGGCGAGTAAGCTGGGCGAGCATATCAAATCCGCCAAAACCATTCTATTTAATGGGCCTGTGGGCGTATTTGAGGTGGACGCATTCGGTCAAGGTACTGCCATCATCTGTCAAGCGGTGGCAGACAGCGAAGGATTTAGCATCGCTGGCGGTGGCGACACCTTAGCTGCCATTGACAAATATAGCGTGGCAGATGGTGTGGACTACCTATCCACAGGTGGCGGGGCGTTCCTAGAATTTGTTGAAGGTAAGCCCCTGCCTGCCATCACTGCGTTAGATACGCCCTAATAAGTATCTGATTGATATATAAAAATGATAAAATACAACAAAAACATTTGTTAATTTTTGTTGTATTTTTTATGTTTGCCCTTGCCAAATACCATCATTCTGCTAAACTATGACTAGATTTTAAGACATCTTTAAATGTTGGTGTTTTTATCACTTTAAAGATGTACTGCCATTACTAATACATACTTCCTTTGGAGTACTTTATGAAAAAATTAATCCTAACCACGCTTGTCGCTACCCTTGCTTTGACAGCGTGTAGCAAAGAAGCCAGCGATAAAGCTGCCGAGACGGCTCAGTCTGCTGCCACTGACACCGCCAATAACGCCAAAGCCGCTGCTGATACTGTGGCTGCCGAAGCCGAGGCTGCCGCGAACAATGTGGCTGCCACCGCTAATGATGTGGCGACCAATGGTGTGGAGAACGCCAAGAACACTGCCGAAGCTGCCGCAGGCGTGGTAACTGACGCTGCCAACGCAACCGCCAATGCCGCTGTTGCCACAGCTGATGCTGCCAAAGATGCTGTAACCGGTGAGAACACTGCCGAGGCGACCGCTGAGCAAAAAGCCCCAGAAGACCAAAAATACTAATAGTTACTATAACTATATAAGTGATAAATGCAAAACCCCGAGCGATGTTCGGGGTTTTGTTTTGTAAAAAACTTCCTGCAAAAATACAATCAAAGAATTTTGAAGTTATCACAGATTTATGATACGCCCAACGAATTTGATATTTACCACGGCTTTGTAGGGACTGGCTCTGCACGTCCTTTGATAACACACCAATTTTTATAGGCGTGCGAAGCTATCCCCCACACACATCATAAATTTGTGGTAATTTTAAAGTTTTTTTGATTGTATATGGGTGTAAGGGTGTGTTGAATACGCCCTTTGGTGGTGCTAAATGTTAAAAACTGACAAAATTCGACACTTTTATCACATATTAGTGCATATATGTATCAAAACTTCATCAAAAACTGACAAATTTCGCCCATTGATGGCTAGGCTGTCAAATTTTGCTAACATTTTTTGGTAGGGCAAAAAATGTCCATGTTAAAAATTTTAATGATTGTGAAAAATTATCACCAATCTTACAAAAATTGCCAAATTGACAAAATTTGCCACTCAAAAATTAACAAACAATGGTTAAAATTCAGTCAAATTTCAAATTTTCAAAAATCATAGCAATAAAATGATATTCGAGCGAAGGTATTTTTGCATAAAATTTAATCTAATTAAAAAGTAAATTTAAAAAATGACTAATTTTTGGGCAAAAATATCAAAAATTCTGAAAATTTTTCTAAATTTTTAGCAAAATAATGACTTTTTGGTAAAAATAGCCAAAAAGTTGGCACAGACAATGCAACAGTATTAGTGTAAGTAACAACAACTAACTTCCAAAAGTTGTTCGCTTAAGTACTAAACTTAATATTAATCTCGGGCAATATCGCCCACCATGAACGAAGGAGTTCACCATGAACGCTCAAAAAGGTTTCACCCTTATCGAACTAATGATTGTTATCGCCATTATTGGTATCCTAGCTGCAATCGCTCTACCTGCTTATCAAGACTATATCTCCAAGTCTCAAACTACTCGTGTAGTTGGCGAACTAGCTGCTGGTAAAACTGCTGTAGATGCTGCTTTGTTTGAGGGTAAAACTCCCAAACTAGGTAAAGCTGCTAACGACACTGAAGAAGACATCGGCCTTACCACTACTGGCGGTACCGCTCGTTCTAACTTGATGTCTGGTGTTAATATCGGTGGTGATGCATTTGCAACTGGTGCTGGCACTCTAGAAGCTACTTTGGGTAACCGTGCCAATAAAGACATCGCTGGTGCTGTCATTACTCAATCTCGTGATGCGGAAGGTGTATGGACCTGCACCATTAAAGGTTCTGCCGCTCCAGGTTGGAAATCTAAGTTCGTACCTACTGGTTGTAAAGAGTAATCCAAACTCGTACAATGTGTACAAAAACCATCTCGTTTTGAGGTGGTTTTTTGCATAAATACATCATCAGCATCGCTACACAACAGACCACTATTAACATCTCTTAAAAAGAGTGATTAACATCAAATATAAGAAAAACCGCCACTCAAAGAAGTGTTAGCGTACCAGCTCAGGTTGCACATTCAAGTCTAACCACACTCAATTCATATCAAAATCATACAAAAACCGTTCGCTCTGAGCCTGCCTGCGGGTGAAGCGGTTCTCCGTTATGGGCGGGCCTTACCACGAACGGAAAACCTTTGTTGTGCTTTGAATAGAATTTACCATACAAATTGTCAAATATTGCTTATTCTTGGTGGTATATTTGTGCTGATAGTTGGTTTTTATAGGGTAGGTAAGGAGATGGTGTGATGTGTATGGTGTAATGATTTAAGGTTTTTCGATGAAAAAAGATAAAATGACTGTTATGCTTGATGTTCTCACCCAAGATAAACTCTTCATCACCGTTTGCCACCAAGATATAATAAGGGCGATTCTCTACTTCAATAATATCATAACCCGTAAAAAAGCTGAACGCAAATACCCTATCGAAAACGCAGAAACGACCACATACACAAAAATAAAAGCCATAAAAATCTGATAATATTTTTCGTTACTCATCAACTCCCTAAGACGAATAGAAAAAGAGATTGCCCGTCCGAACTTATGGCAAACTAAAGAAATGGCTAAAATAGAAAGCACACATCCCATCAGACGGTATGATGACAAAATACCAACATAAAAATACAGTAGCAACATGATGGGTGTTGATACGATCGCCAATAAAATAAAAATTTTGACAAACCCCAAATGAGATGCACCCCAAGAGACATGTAGTAGCTCAAAAAATCTCTTAATAAACTTAAACGCCTGATATCCGATCAAATAGCCAATAACAAAAACCATGGATACCACACAGACATAAGCCAAACTTCTGGCAATCATGCTACCACCTTGCACCACATGCCACCATGGGTAGCCATGATATGCTGCTTGACCCCAACCATAAGCGTAAGCCGTCGCCCAACTTAATACAGCCAAATACGCCATTGATACCGACGAGGCGACAAATTTATTAAAATTATTTAGCATGACTTGAGTATCTTTTAAAACAAGAATAAAAAGAAATGGATAATAATTGTGATTGATTATTTTAGATAAAAAATATACAAGTGTTTTCTTATTTTTGTATATTTATTGTAAATATTATGTCTTTATGTTAAAAAACACCACTCCATAAGGAGTGGTGTTTGGTAGCCCAAAGTTGGACTTGTTATTAGTTACTTGTACAACCAGTTGGGTTGAACTTCTCTTTGTATTTAGCTGCTTGAGAACCATTGATTTTGCAAGTCCATACACCGTCAGTAGTACGTTCTTGTGTAATAACAGTTTTGGCGATGTCTTTATTAGCTTTGTTACCCAAAGTAGCAGAAATAGTACCTGCACCATTGTCAGCAAAACCAGTTAGTTCAACAGAAGCCATCAGATTGGAACGTGGTTTTGCGCTAGTTTCTGAGCTAGTCAAACCAATATTTTCTTTTGAAGTGCTAGATGCTTCACTTAGCACAGGAGTTTTACCTTCAAATAGAGCAGCATCTACAGCAGTTTTACCAGCAGCTAGCTCACCAGAAACACGAGTAGTTTGAGACTTNNTGCAGCTAGGATACCAATAAATGTTATTCATGAATGCGTTTGTCAAAAGGGCGATTTTGGCGAATAACGGCATGGCTGATGGTGAGTAATTTGCGCATGATGGCGATGATAATTTGTTTTTTGGTTTTGCCTTTTTGTTCCATGCGTTTGACGAACTTTTGAAAAGCGGGATATCGACCAAAGCTGACTATGACAGCGGGCATAAAAAGGGCTGAACGTAGTTCTTTTTGTCCGCTAAATCCAATGGAAGACTGCTTGTGAATACTAATGCCTGATTGATGATGACGAGGGGCAAGCCCAGCATAGCTTGCTAGATGTTTGGCACTTTGAAATGATGAACCATCTCCAATGGCAACCAGTAAATGTGGCAGTGTCTTTTTGCCAATTCCAGGTATTGTGGCAAGTAGGCTGGCACGGTGATTTAGCTCGGGCGTGCAATTGATGAGTTGCCAAATTTGATGATCGAGCTGTGTGATGCTGTCACTCCAATGACGAATGTTGTCATCAGTATACGATTTCACATAAATAGACAGAGCTTCCTGTCGAGTGCGTTCTTTGATGAGTTGCCGTTTGTGGTGTTCACGTTGTCTTAGAAGGGCAGTCAGTTTTATTTCGTTGTCTGATTTAGGCTGCCATAAAGGTGGATTTTCTTTTGCACCATAGCGTGCCAAGAGAATGGCATCCTGCTTATCTGTCTTGGTGCGTATGCCTAGACTTTTGGCGTATGCATGAATATATAAGGGGTTGACAATACTTACCTTATGATGATGAGAGATTGCCCAATGAGCTAATTTTTCCCAATAAGCCCCCGTTGCCTCAATAATCAAATGTAAGGTAGATGTGTTATAATGATGTGCTTGAATCCACAATGTTAGCTCCATAAAACCCTGGTGGTTATTTGTGAATGTACAGTTTTGCCAAGTGTTATGGATAATAAAGCAGGCATCAAATGTGTTTTTGGCGATATCAATCCCAATGTAAGTTTTAGACATGGTAGTATAAAGCACCAAACTAGTTTGGTAAAGGAGTTATCTCAACCTAGCTTGCGGGTTTTGCTCCCAGGATACCAAGCGAGTTTTCCCCAATATTATTGCACAATGCATGAATTATAGAGGATTTGATCTATAAATGCAAATTTAACGGTAATTGTTCTATGACCATAAAAAAGAATTCTTCTAAAAAATATCCCGATTGGCTCGTTCATGATTACAAACTGCCAAAGCTTGATTGGTTGCTTTTGGCACAGGCATTGATTTTTTTGCTGATTCCCAATGTTTTTTTGCTGATTGGTGCGTATTTTGTGGGTGTGTCTCGGCCTCTTATTAACATTGATTATTTTGTGGCATGTGTGCTATTTGCTCTGCCTTATCGGTTTTTTCGTGTGTTGGCGATGTTGGTGCTGCTTTGCACCATAAGTCTTGATGTTGTGATGATGACCATGCAATTATTCCCATTTTTGGATATTTTTGCAGCAATATCACTTGCTCCATTTTTGGTCAATGCCCCCTTGCGTTATATGGTGCTTGTAGGAATTGTGGCGACATATCTTACCGTTATGCCCTTTATTATGAGACGACTTGCCAAACCTTTTATGATTAAGACAGGATGGCTTTATGTGTTATTTGTGTCACTCGTTGGTTTTTTTGCGTATAGCCACTTTAATGAAATCAAATATGTAGATAGACATGGTGAACGATTTGCTCAGTCAGATTACTTTGTCATTCATAGCCAGTACAAACGCTATCGGTGGGTGGTAGATAGTGAATTTGTTAAACATTTTGGCAAAGTACCAACCATGATCCCCATCGACATTGATAACGCTTCTGGCTATTTTGGCAATTCTGATAAAAAATTACTCATTGTGGCAGAGTCATGGGGGGTGGCACGTCATGATAGCACTCAAAAAGATATTTTGGCAGGTATTTACAATCAAACTGACAGACTGGAGTTTATCAAGGACGGTTATTTTGACTTTGCAGGAGCAACGGTGGAAGGTGAGCTTAGGGAGCTGTGTTTGCTTGACGTAGAGGGTGGTTATGCCTTTAATAAAGTTGCTAATAAAGAATTTGACAACTGTTTGCCTAATCAATTAAAGCGGATGGGGTATCATACCATAGGCATGCATGGTGGATTTAGTCAGATTTATGAAAGAGATTTCTTGTATCCAAAAATGGGTTTTGCTGAGACGGTCTTTGCTGAACATCATGGCGACAAAAAACGTTGTGAGGCTTTTAATGGTATTTGTGATAACGAACTGTTTGATATTGTTGCAGAAAGTTTTGCCACCCATGATAAAAACTTCTTTTATTGGCTAACCCTAACCAGTCATTCCCACTACCCTAGAGGTGACATCATCAATCACCGACTAGACTGCAATAAGCACAACCTACCCAAAGGCGATATTTGTAATAACTTTATGCTACACGCCCAGTTTTTTGATGGATTAGGCGAACTTATCAAACGCCCTGAGATGGCAGGTGTTGAGGTAATTGTTGTGGGCGATCATATGCCTCCGCTGATGATGCGGGAGCCTATCCATCCGCACATTCATTGGCAGCGGGTGAGCTGGTTGCATTTTAAGGTTAAAGCATGATGTTAAGAGATTGGTTTTTCGCCAAATTTTGCTACCAAGTTAAAGTCTTCATCAAGGGCGAAGTATGCTCCATTGTATTTTGCCATGACAGATAAGATATACAGCTTGCCGTATTGTTTTTCCAAACTTTGCAGGACGGCTGAATCATCCATATTTTGAGCAAGAGTACGTCGATTGGCTAGATCGGTTTCTTTAATAACATCCAAAGATTGTAACATGGACTGATAAGGGTGCTTTCGATCTGGTGTATAGACAGCCGCAGGTAATTTGCCTAGTTTTTCATATTGCGATAATTCGCCCAATTCAAAATCGGTCATCTCGCGTTTATTGATAACCGTTGCTGAGCTTTTGGGGTAGATGATGACTGCTTGAGGTTGTTCTTTGTAGAGTGTGGTCAGACCATATACCAAGGCGGCAATCTGAACGGCACCAATGATAACCAAGTCAGAGATGATTTCTTTTTTGGGTTTGGCAGGATTGTACACCAAAAATGACAACAAAGGGCCTAGCACGACATCTATCAAGAAGACCAAGGTAAGCCCCTGTATCGCCCCCGCCATGGTAAAGTACACGTCAGGATAAGCAAAAAAGTATACCCAAGCTACCACAAAACAGAAGATGAGCAACGAGATGGTAAAGTGAGTGATACCGGCGTTAGCTTTGGTTTTTATCAAAGAGAGGGTAAGTGATGTCATAAAATAAAAGTTGGTACAGAAATTGCTTAATTATATCAGATATTAATTTCTTTACTAGAGTTATGATGAAAAACAATTTAAATGCCCAACAGGGCTTCACCTTAATAGAGTTGATGATTGTGGTAGCAATCATTGGGACGTTGGCAGCGATTGCCTTACCTATGTACCAAGACTATATCGCCAAAGCTCAGGTGAATCGTGTGCATTACGAGGTTAATGCGACACGCACCATCATTGATTCCATTTTGGCAGATGGACGATTGCCCACACTTGATCCGCAGGTTGCCAATAGCAATGATAATTATGAATATATTGGTATGACCGAAGATCCTACTTCCAATTTGGTATATATTGCTAGTATTGATATTACTGGCAATAGATTTAATAAATTAACAGCTGAATTTGGCAAGCAGTCCTATGTTGCACTAAAGGGAGCAAAAATATCAATGGTGCGTAATGTAGATGGATTGTGGTCGTGTGTATTGGAAGAAAGATCATCTGGCTGGAAGGATAAATATACGCCAATATCATGCAGAGAATGATAAAATAAAACCACTCATCATGAGTGGTTTTATTTTTTGGGTTATTTAGGTACTATCAAAACAACACACGCACCTTGATGGTCTGCGGTACGGAACGCAGGCGTTCTAGGGCTTTGGCAGAGTCGTTGTCGTCCACGTCCATGACCAGATAGCCGACATCGCCACGAGTCATCATCGACTGAGCGGTGATGTTGATACCAGCGTCCGCAAAGGAGGCATTGACCTGCGAGAGTACACCAGGGACGTTTTGGTGAATGTGTAGCAGGCGGTGGCTCTTGTCCGTGAACGGAATGGATACGTTGGGGAAGTTTACGCTACTTGTCGTGTCGCCCATGTCAGAGTAGCGGACGAATTTGTCAGCGACTTCTAGACCGATGTTGGCTTGGGCTTCTTGGGTAGAACCGCCGACATGAGGGGTGAGAATGACGTTTTCAAAGGCACGAAGGGGCGAGATAAACTCTTCATCAGCCGATTTTGGCTCTTTGGGGAATACGTCAATGGCAGCCCCGAGCAGTTTGCCACTCTCCAAGGCGGCGGCTAAGTCGTCAATGTTCACACACCCGCCACGAGCAGCGTTGATAAAGAACGAGCCGTCTTTCATAAAACCAAACTCACGAGCGGTCATCATATTACAGGTGCTAGGCAGGTCAGGGACGTGCAGGGTTACCACGTCAGCTTTTTTTAGGAGTTCATCAAAACTGCCTACTTGCACGGCATTACCCAGTGGCAGTTTGGTTAGCACGTCATGATAGATGACTTTCATGCCCAGTCCTTCGCACAGGACGGACAGCTGTGAGCCGATAGAGCCATAGCCCACGATACCCATGGTCTTGCCACGCACTTCATAGCTGTCTTTGGCGGATTTGTTCCAGCCACCACGATGGACGACCGCATTTTTCTCAGGAATGCCACGCATGAGCATGATGGTCTCAGCAAGCACCAGCTCCGCAACCGAGCGAGTGTTTGAGTAGGGGGCGTTAAAGACGGGAATGCCCAGCTCCAAGGCAGCATCCAAATCCACTTGGTTGGTACCGATACAAAAACAGCCGATACAGATGAGTTTTTCGGCAGATTCTAGCACTTTGCGAGTCAGCTGAGTGCGCGAGCGGATGCCGATGAAATGGGCGTCTTTGATTTTTTCGATGAGTTCATCTTCATCAAGGGCGGTTTTGATGTATTCGATGTTGGTGTAGCCAGCTTCGTTTAGCACTTTTAGGGCGTTGTCATGCACGCCTTCTAAGAGCAAAAAGCGGATTTTGTCTTTGTTAAGGGATAAAGTCATGAAAAATCCTTACAATAAAGAGTGGTTGGCAAAGACATAGTTATACACCCATTTGGCAGATTTTGCAAAGGATTTTGGGGGTTTTTTGTAACTTAATTAGAAATAAGGTCATTGGCAACTTGACTTTTGCAAAATTTTAAAGGAAATTTAAAAAATTCTCATCATGTATGTAAATGTTGGTTATCGGTAACTTTTTGTTTTGTCCTAAAAAACCATGATACAATAACTTAAATCGGCAGCAAAATGAAATTTTAGTTGTCAAATTTTGAACATGTGCTATAATTTGCCACTTTTAAATTTTTAATAAGTTTACATTTGTTCTATTAAATTTAAAAGTGTATTGCCGTGCAAGCGGTCAAATCATTATTTATGATTACTCTTGCAAAACTGGTGTGCAATGGATGTTCATTTTTCCTTCATGGTCCATTGAACCACACGCCGAACGTCATGACCTTGTTAAACCCAAATTTTATTGATAAATTGGGTTTGGGTTTAGGGATACAGTCATCAAATTTTCATATGTGATTGATAAGATTGAGATTGTATTCATAGGTTTTTCTTTTAACCCTTATCTGAGATGGTAATCCGATATGAGCGTTCATTCTGTAAATCATGCCCCAACAGCCCCCAAAGACGGTGCAACCAACGACTACTATTTGACTCGTCAAAACCAAATGGAGTCAAATGTCCGTAGCTACCCCCGTAAACTTCCACTAGCCATTGCCAAAGCACAAGGGTGCTGGGTAACAGATGTCGAAGGCAACGAATTCCTTGACTGTTTGGCAGGGGCTGGCACGCTAGCCCTAGGACACAATCACCCTGCTACCATCAACGCCATTAAAGACGTGCTAGAAAGCGGTTTGCCACTGCATACCCTTGATATTACCACGCCGATTAAAGACGCATTTACCGAAAAATTGTTGTCATTTTTTCCAAAAGATTTTGTCCTACAATTCTGCGGCCCAACAGGGGCAGACGGCACAGAAGCCGCCATCAAACTTGCCAAAACCTACACAGGGCGTGATAATGTCATCGCATTCTCTGGCGGTTATCACGGCATGACGCACGGCTCACTTGCCATGACAGGCAATTTGTCCGCCAAAGAAAAAGTCGGCAATCTTATGGCGGGCGTGCAGTTTATGCCTTATCCGCACGAATACCGCTGTCCGCTTGGGCTTGGTGGGGAAGCGGGCGTGGACGCATTGACTTATTATTTTGAAAACTTCATCGAGGATGTAGAAAGTGGGGTTGTTAAGCCTGCTGCCGTTATCCTAGAGGCGATCCAAGGCGAAGGCGGTGTTGTCCCTGCTCCCAAAAAATGGCTCCAAAAAATCCGTGAAGTTACCGCCCGCCACGACATCGTGTTAATCCTAGACGAAGTACAAGCAGGCTTTGCCCGCTCTGGCAAAATGTTCGCCTTTGAACATTCTGAAATCGTCCCTGATGTGGTGGTGATGTCTAAGGCGGTGGGCGGCGGTTTGCCACTTTGCGTATTGGCGATTAACAAAAAATTTGACGCATGGGCACCAGCAGGACATACAGGTACTTTCCGTGGCAATCAGCTGGCAATGGCGGCAGGTTATAATGTTTTAGAACAAATCACCAACAACAACCTTGCCGAAAATTCACGCATTCAAGGCGAATTTTTGCGTGATGAACTGCGTAAAATTGCACAAGAATTCCCCTGTATCGGTCATGTGCGTGGACGTGGTCTGATGACTGGTATTGAGATTGTAGACGAGCGTAAATCCGCCGACCACATGGGGTCATACCCTGCTGACAGTGAGCTTGCGGTCGCTATCCAAAAAGCGTGCTTTGATAATAAGCTGTTATTGGAGCGGGGCGGTCGTGGCGGTACGGTGGTGCGTTTGCTGTGTCCGATTACCATTACTCGTGAAGAGTGCCAAGAGGTCATCACTCGCTTTAAAAAGGCGGTGGGCGAAGCGGTGAAAGCGGTGCGTGGCTAGGCGTTAATTGTAATTTAAAAATAAAGGCGTGCTAAATGGTACGCCTTTATTTTTGCCAAAAACTGGCTTTATGTTTATCAAACAATTTGTTAAAATAAAAAATTTTACTTGACACTTGCTATGGAAAATCGCAAAATGAACCAACCAACCAACCAACC
>NZ_MXAP01000039.1:0-16932 GCF_002027555.1 Moraxella equi | reverse complement strand
CAACCAACCAACCAACCAACAGCCTAAAGACTGCCCATAATACCGACTTTTTTGGTGAAAAATTAACCAAACTTCGCCAAATTCTCCCCGAAATATTTTTCGAAAACACCCTAGACCTAGAAAAACTCAAAACCCTACTGGGCGACCACCTTGCCCAAAACGAACGCTACGGCTTAAATTGGGTAGGCAAATCAACCGCCTATCAAGCCCTACAACGCCCCACAAACAATACATTAACCCCTTGTCCTGCCGAGAGCGTGGATTTTGATACCACGCAAAATATTTTTATTGAAAGTGATAATTTAGAAGCTCTAAAAATATTACAAAAATCCTATGCGGGCAAAATCAAAATGATATACATTGACCCGCCTTACAATACGGGCAATGACTTTATTTATCACGATGATTTTAGCCAAAGCAAAAAAGAGTATGAAATTGCCACAGGCGATAGAAATATCAATGGCGAATTATTAAAATCCTTTAAAAAGAACAGCAAAGACAATGGGCATTATCATTCTAATTGGCTCAATATGATGTTGCCCCGTTTGCATTTGGCTCATACTTTACTTTCTGATGATGGCGTGATATTTATCAGTATTGATGATAATGAACAAGCTCAATTAAAGTTGTTGTGTGATGAAATATTTGGGGGAGAGAATTTTATTTCTAATATTATTTGGGAGAAAAAATTTAGCCCGCAAAATGATGCTAAATATTTTTCCGAAAATCACGACCATATTTTATGTTATGCAAAAAATGCAGAATTTTTAAATATTGCATTATTGCCAAGAACGGAAGAAATGAATGCACGCTACAAAAATTATGATAATGACCTGCGTGGAGTTTGGACTTCTGATAATTTATTAAGAAAAGATGTTCAGCCAAGCGGTATTTATACAATTACCACACCAAATGGTACTAAACATAATCCGCCAAGCGGTAGAAGTTGGCGAGTTTCAGAAAGTAAATTCTTAGAAATGGTTGCTGATAATCGTATATGGTTTGGGGAAAATGGCGGAAATGTTCCAAGAATTAAACGATTTTTGAGTGAAGTTCAAGACGGGTTAAAAGCAACTTCTATCTGGAAATATAATGATGTTGGACATAACCAAGAAGCGAGCCAAGAATTAAGAAAATTATTTAATGGAGAAAGTTATTTTGATACACCAAAACCTGTAAAATTAATTAAAAATATTCTATTTTTAACAACCAAAAAAGACGATCTAATCCTAGACTTTTTTGCAGGTTCGGCAACCACCGCCCACGCTGTAATGCAATTAAACGCAGAAGATAACGGCAATCGTCAATTTATAATGGCGCAATTACCAGAATTAACCGATGAAAAAAGCGAAGCCTATAAAGCTGGATTTAAAACCATTAGCGATATTTCCAAAGAACGCATTCGCCGTGCAGGGGCAAAAATCAAAGCCGAAAATCCTGATAAAATGCTAGATACAGGATTTAAGGTATTTAAATTAAGTGATAGTAATTTTAAGGTGTGGCAAATTGACGATGACGATATTGCCAAGCAATTAGAAATGTATATTAACCCCTTAAAAGACAATGCCAATGAGATAGATATTGTCTATGAATTGCTATTAAAGATGGGATTAAAATTAACGGCGGATGTTAAATTTGATAGCGGCGTTTATTGGCTAAGTTGTGAAAATAAATCGTACGCCATTGTACTAAATTCATTGTCCCAAGATGAATTTAACGCCATTATTGACAAAAAACCTGCCAAAACCGTTGTATTGGACAAAGCATTTTTAAATGACAGCGAAAAATCCAATGTAATTTTACAATTTAAAGATGCTGGACTAAATTTTGAAAGTATTTAATAAGTGGATAATGGAGTAATAAAAATGCAAATCAAATATGAACATTTACCCTATCAAAAACAAGCGATTGATAGTATTGTGGATTTATTTCAAGGCGAAATCACACATCATCAAGATGATTTTAGCTTGTCGGATAAAGACAGTATGCGTGTGATTGCCAATGAATTATCATTATCCAAAGATGGTATTTTTGATAATTTAAAAAATATCCAAACGCAAAATCAGCTTTCTTTGTCTGATAAATTTTCTGATAAATTGGATAATTTGTATTTTAGCGTAGAAATGGAAACAGGTACGGGCAAAACTTTTGTTTATTTAAATACTATTTTTGAGCTTTATCAACGCTATGGTTGGCGAAAATTTATCATTGTTGTGCCAAGTGTCGCCATTCGTGAAGGTGTATTGCAAACTTTAAATAGCACAAAAGCCCATTTTAAAGATGAATTTAATTCGCCAATTTATCATTATGGCGAATATAGCGGTCAAAAAACCAATGTATTAAAGCATTTTGCGACAAGTACAAATATTGAAATTTTGGTGATGAATATTCAATCTTTTGAAAAAGAAAGTAATATCATCAATCAACAGCGAGAAAATGGCGTGTTAATGGAGTTGATTCAAGCAACAAACCCAATCATTATTATTGATGAACCACAAAACATCAGCAGTGATAAACGCAAAAATGCCATTGATAATTTAAATCCATTATTTACGATTGGATATTCGGCAACGCATAAAGAAATTATCAATAAAGTATATAGCCTAAATCCTGTACAAGCATTTGAAAAGAATTTGGTAAAACAAATTGTTGTCAATTCTGTGGTGTCGCAGGATAAAAATAATGCTTTTATTGAATTAAAAGAAGTCGTTAATAAAGGTGGATTAAAAGCCAAAATACTTATTGATGTTAATGGAGAAAAACAATTAAAAAGACAAGTTGTTACTGTAACAACCAATGACAAAAATAATGATTTATATAAACTATCAAAACAAAATCCCAATTATCAAGGGTTTATGGTTACAGGCATTGATTTAGAAAACAAAATAGTTAGATTTTCTAATGGTATAGAAATTGCCCGTGGCGTAAATTTGGATTATCTTAAAGATGATATTATGAAACAGCAAATTCACGCCACAATTAAAGCACATCTGCAGCGTGAAAAGCAGTTAAATCCATTAGGCATTAAAGTATTGTCGCTATTTTTTATTGATAAAGTGGAAAATTATCGCACCAATGACCAAGGTGAATTGGGGAAATTTTATGAGTGGTTTGAAGAATTGTATGAATCAGAAACCAAACAATCAGCAAGTGGCGTACATAATGGCTATTTTAGCCAAGACAAAAAAGGCAATGCCAAAAATAGTAACGGCACAACCAAAGATGATAATGATGCTTATGAATTGATTATGAAAGATAAAGAGCGGTTATTGTCGCTTGATGAGCCTGTGCGATTTATTTTTAGTCATTCGGCATTAAAAGAAGGTTGGGATAATCCCAATGTTTTTCAGATTTGTACTTTAAATGAAACCACATCTACCATTAAAAAACGCCAAGAAATTGGGCGTGGACTTCGTTTACCTGTCAATCAAAAAGGCGAACGAATTTATGATGAACAGGTTAATATTTTGACCGTGATTCCTAATGAAAGTTATGAGCAATTTGCCAGCAGTTTACAGCATGAATATATTGATGATTGTGGTGTTAAATTTGAAAAATCTAATATCAAAGACGCTAAAAATGAACGCACGGTAACTTATCGTTTTGATGCGTTTACCGACCCACTATTTTTACAAATTTGGGAGCGTGTTCGCCAAAAAACCAAATATCGTGTTACATTTGATAGTGATGAATTGATTAAATTGGCAAGCCAAGCATTAAACAAAATGCCAGTCATTGCCAAACCAAAAATTGAAATTAAAAAAGCACGACTCATTCAAAATAGCGAAATGGGTGTACAGGCAGAAGAGGTTTATTCTGATTACCAGTATTTGGACAAAAAAATTGCCATACCTGATATTTTAAAGGCATTACAAAATAAAACGGGATTAACTCGTCAAACCCTGGTAGAGATTTTAAAGCAATCTGGCAGAATTGATGAGATTAAAAATAACCCACAACGCTTTATTGAAATTGTGGCAGAAATCATCAATAATGAACTGTACGATTTGATGAAAAACGGCATTTATTATCAAAAATTAGATGAAATCTATGAACAAAATCTGTTTGAGACTTATCAAATTTATACCAATCAATACACTTTTGATGTGAATAAAATGGATAAAACCATTTATAATGGCGTGCTGGATTTGGATTCAACCACTGAGCATCAGTTTGCAACCGATTGTGAGAATTATGATGAGCAAGTGGCGTTTTATTTTAAATTACCCAAAAAGTTTAAAATCCCAACACCAATCGGTAATTATAATCCTGATTGGGCGGTTGTCATCAATAAAAATGGCGAGCAGGTTTATTTTATTGCTGAGACCAAAAATACAGGCAAAAAATCGGTACAAGATGGTGTTGCTGTCAATAAATTAGACTGGGAGCAACAATTTAGAATTGCGTGTGCCAAACGATTTTTTGAAATAAATGATGAAGTAGGCTATCAAGTGGTGCAAAAAGTTAATGAATTGACCGAAAATAATAAGGTGTATTAAATGATGCAAATATGCTAAAATAAAGCATTTTTTTACTTTTAGGATGTAGCCATGCCAACTTTTGAACAACACCGCCAAGCCCTACTTTGCAATGATGGCCAGTCAATCGCTGATTATGAACGTGCGATGACGGACGCTGTCAAAGCGGTAACGGCATGGCTTAAAAACGATAAAATGTACACAGGCGGTAGCATTAAAGAGCTACGCTCACAAATCGCCTTTAACCCTGCCAAAGACGGCTTGGGCGTGGATAAGGCGTTGGAGCGGTTGGTGGAGCTGTTTTTAAACAAAAGTTTGAAAGTTCATCACCCCCATTCGCTCGCTCATTTGCATTGTCCTACCATGGTAACATCGCAGATTGCCGAAGTGCTGATTAACGCCACCAACCAATCAATGGACTCATGGGACCAGTCGCCAGCAGGCTCTTTGATGGAAGTTCAGCTCATTGACTGGTTGCGCCAAAAGGTTGGCTATGGGGCAGGGCAGGCAGGTGTGTTCACGTCAGGTGGTACGCAGTCAAATCTCATGGGCGTGCTTTTGGCTCGTGATTGGGCAATCGCCAAAAACTATCAAAACGCTGATGGTAAAGAGTGGAGCGTACAAAGAGACGGCATTCCAGCGGACGCCATGCAAAAAGTCAAAGTTATCTGCTCAGAAAACGCCCATTTCTCCGTACAAAAAAACATGGCGATGATGGGCATGGGCTTTCAATCGGTGGTTACCGTGCCTGTCAATGACAACGCCCAAATGGATACCAATGCCCTAGCCGACATCATGGCGGACTTGCACGCCAAAGGCAACATCGTGGCGTGTGTGGTGGCAACGGCAGGGACAACGGACGCAGGAGCGATTGACGACATCAAGACAATCCGTACCTTGTGCGACAAATTCGGAGCGTGGCTACACGTGGATGCGGCGTGGGGTGGGGCGTTACTCTTGTCCAATGATTACCGCTCTATGTTAGACGGCATTGAGCTGACTGATTCGGTTACGCTGGATTTTCATAAGCATTATTTCCAAAGCATTTCTTGCGGTGCGTTCTTGTTAAAAGATGAGCAAAATTATCGCTTTATGCACTATGAAGCCGAGTATCTCAACTCCGCTTATGACGAAGAGCATGGCGTGCCAAACTTGGTGTCAAAGTCTTTGCAGACCACTCGCCGATTTGATGCGTTAAAATTGTGGTTTACGGTGGAAGCATTGGGCGAGGAGCTATATGGCTCAATGATTGACCATGGGGTCAAACTTACTCGTCAAGTGGCGGATTATATCCGTGCAACGGACGGCTTGGAGCTTTTGGTTGAGCCACAATTTGCGTCCGTGCTGTTCCGTGTTGTGCCAGATGGCTATCCTGATGAGCTTATTGATAGCCTAAATCAAAACGTGGCGGACGAGCTGTTTGCCCGAGGGGAAGCGAACATTGGCGTTACTCGTGTGATTGATGGCCGTCAAAATGTACAATCGTTAAAGATGACGACATTAAGCCCAATCGCCACACTTGAAAATGTGCAAGCCTTATTATCACAGGTATTGGCGGAAGCCGAGCGTATCAAAGATGATATTAAAAATGGCACTTATACACCGCCGATTGATTGATTTTTGATTGAATTAAACGACAAAAAACCGATTAAGTGAATTAATCGGTTTTTTGTTTGGAAAATTAAAACAGGGTTTGTTTGTTTCTACTTAACTGAAAACCGTGTCCTGATTTATTCACACATCTCATGCCTGTGGTTTGGCTAGTACAAGTCCAACCGTTGCCGTTGATTGACGAACCATAAGGGATAATCTTTGTAACATCTTCTGCTTCGTTCTCAGGCTCAAATTCATGATTGGTGCATTGAAGTTTGCCTTTGCCAGTTTGGTTTAAGGTAAATTCCAATCCAACGCCTTCACTGCATTTTGCAGGTTTTTTGGCAACGTTTTGAATGTAGCAAGTAAGGGCGTTGCCAGAACTGGCAATATTATCACCGCCACAGACAATATTACCACTAGGCGTGGCAAAAACCTTATCATGGGTGTTTGCGTAGTTAAATGATGACCAGCCAGCAAAAGCGGTTATTGCTGAAAATAGACCGCCACTGAGCAAAGCAATCTGCATAAGTTTTTTCATAAAAACTCCTATTAATGGGAAAGAACGTGACTAATACTACGATATTCGTAGTAAAAAATCAAGTAAAATATACGAAATTCATAACTTTTTAATCTAGGGTAAAAGTTATGAGTTTGCAACAGATATTTACACGGCGTTTTAAGGTGGCTCGTAAGGCTAAAAATCTTACCCAAGAGCAGTTAGGTATCGCCATTGGCTTAGATGAATTTGTGGCAAGTAGTCGCATCAATCGTTATGAAAAAGGTGTGCATTTGCCTGATTTGACCACATTAAACAACATTGCCACTGTCTTAGAAGTACCGCCTGCTTATTTTTTTGCTGATGATGAGTTAGCACAGATGATTTTGGCATACAAAAAAAGCTGATAATTAAGTCTAAATTATCAGCTTTTGGCTTGGTTTATTTTACATCTTCATCTAATACCGTCTCTTCGGTAGATTTCCAGTTATAAGCACCGTAGAGAATCATTTGCATTTGGCGAGTGCAATGCAACAGCATGGCTTCTTTGGCTTGTTCTAAATCGCTATCAACAGGCTTGGCCTCTTCATCGTCTTCAAGCTCGGGGGTGTAGGTCAAATCTAGCCAGTCGATAATCCATGAAAAACTTAGGTTTACCCCAATCTCGGCAAGCAAATAACGATCACTTTGGCTGACGTGTTCAAAGGCAGGTTGTAGGGCTAGGTCTTCGCTCATGACCTTGGCAAAGGTTTTGATTTGTTCGCTGATGGCACGGCGAACCGCTTCTGAACCACCAAAACGCTCGGCGGCGATGAATTGCCAGTAGCGTGGCTGAGCGTCCACCGCTTTAAAAAACAGTTGCACGCTTTTGGCGATTTGGCGTTCAAAGGTGCGTTTTTTGCCAAACTGCATATGTTCACGCAAGGTTGATAGAGCATCACCCAGCTCGTCTTCTACCAATGATTTGCCCAGCTCTTCCATGTCATCAAAATGACGATAAAAAGCGGTCGGCACCACGCCTACTTCACGGGTTACCTGACGTAGGCTGATAGAGCTAAACCCTTGCCCCATCATACATAGGTCAAGCACGGCATTATAGAAGGCTTGACGGGTTTGGCGTTTTTTCTCTTCACGGGTTAGGGCTTTGGCTTCTTTGGTTTTGTCGATCGTGGTCATAAGACACCTTTTGGGTATTGATTGATAAATGATGGTAAAAGACAAATAAAAACAACCAAAATCCCAAAGTTTGTAGATTTTGGTGAATTATTGTTTATTATGTAGAAAAATCTCAAAAATTGCAAGGCTTTTGGTGTGAATGGATATTTAAATGAATATCAATCAAATCTACCAAACAATTTTTGATGTTGGCGTACATTATAACACATTTTTTTGATTAAAAAAGTGCATAAGTACACTAACGGCAACATCATGGTGACTGTCGGCACGAAGCCTAGTGGTGGTGCGAGTAAGTTTGGCGATTTGTTCGCTAGGATTTGCCAGTGCGTCCAAAGCATGACGGGCGATGTTGTTGGCGTTTGCGTCATCTTGGATAAGCTCTGGTACGACCGCCTGCCCTGTTTGATTATAGGCTAGGATGTTGGGCAAGGAGACATAAGGGATTTTGACCAGTCGCTTGGCGATGGTGTAGGTTAGGACATTGACTTTATATACCACGACCATCGGGCGGTGCAGTAGCAGAGCTTCTAGGGTTGCCGTGCCTGATGCTAAGATGGTCAGCTCACAGGCGTTCATCACATTTTGAGACAGTGAGAGCGTGGTCGGCAGTCGCCCTGCTTGGTCATCTTTGGCGTGATGAATGTTATCGGCGACATTTTTGGCAGTTTGGGTAAAGATGATGTGGCATTTGTCCAATAAATGTCCTGCTTGCTCTTTGATGAGCGATTTGACCAGATGGGCGTGTTCATGACCCACCACAGGCAGGATAAAGGCGTGGTCGCCTGCCTTGTCTAGCTTATCCATTGCCCCAATCAGCAAGGGCAAAATGGCGTTAATCTCACTGGTGCGAGAACCTGCCATCACACAAATGGGGCGAGCAGGGCTATGTTGCAGGCGAGCAAGCTCAGGAAATAGCGGACTATAATCGCTCAAAAACTCATCATAAATCTCACGCCCTGACCGCTCATCAGTCTGTATCTTGTCAAGTAAGGGATGTCCCACGCACACCGCAGGGTGTCCATGTTTGTCATAGACTGCCGTTTCAAAAGGGAATAAACACAGCACCAAATCGGTGGCGGATTTGATGCCAAAAATTCGCCCTTCACGCCATGCCCACACGCTTGGGCTGACGTATTGCACACAAAAAATGGGCTTGATGACCGATTTTTGTTTGAGACTTTTGGCAAGGCGTAAATTAAAATCAGGGGCGTCAATGCCCACAAAAATATCAATGCCAATGGACAAAAACTCATCTAAAATCTCTTTTTTGGCAAGCAATAAATCTGGCAAATGCTTGACGACCTCACCGATGCCCATGACCGATAGGCGAGTCATGTCGATGAGTGAGTCAAGTCCCGCCTTGGTCATCAGCTCACCGCCCACACCAACCCAGCGAATGCTTGGATAAATGGCGTTCATCTTTGCCATAAAATCCGCCCCCAATGCATCGCCCGACACTTCCCCTGCGACAATGCCAATGGTTAGGGGTTTGTCGGTGGGCAAGGTGGATAAATCAAAGGGGGGTATGGTATGGGTCATGATGTCTCGTGGGTTTGTGATTGATTTTAAAAAATTAGCGTTCTAGATACTGGATTTTGCCTGCTACGCCGTCCCATTTTTCATGGTCGGGCAGGGCGTCTTTTTTCTCGGTGATGTTCGCCCATTCGGCAGAGAGCTCTTCATTGATTTTGATAAATTCTTCTTGACCTGCTGGCACTTCATCTTCGGAGAAAATGGCGTTGGCAGGGCATTCAGGTTCGCACAAAGCACAGTCAATGCACTCATCAGGATTGATGACCAAAAAGTTTGGACCTTCATAAAAACAGTCCACAGGGCAAACCTCAACGCAGTCGGTGTATTTGCAAAGAATGCAGTTATCGGTTACTACAAATGTCATGGCGGTACCTTATTATTGGGATTGTAGATGTTGGATTGGCTTGACAAAATGACAAAATTTGTCTTGATTTTGAGTAAGGCATGAAAAATCACGCCCAAAAAACAGGGTATATTTTATCCTTTTTAACAAATTTTCTCAAACCAAAGCTGATGATTTATTATGCCAAAATAGAAAATCTTTGTTAAAAAACAGCAAAAAGTTGTAAACAGTAAAAGTGATTATTATTACAATGGGTAAAATAGGCAGGGTTGATAAATAATGAGAATGATTGATGATTGTCAAGTTTTATTAGGGCGTGCCCGCCTTTTGTATTTGCAATGAAAAACAAGATTTAGCCATTTTTCATGCAAAAGCGATTAGTTTTTTCTAAAATATCTCTATATTGTAAATAGTGTTATAAAGGGCAGGCACGCCCTATAAATCTTCATCACAAAAAAGCAAGGCGAAAACCTTGCTTTTATTTTTAGTTTTTAAATTAAACCGCTTTGCCTTGCTGGGCGGATTTTGCCACACGGTAGCATTCTTCGATGTGGTCAAAGGTGATTTTTTTAAAAATCATATAACCAATCGTCCCTGCGACAATCTGACCGCCTAGGGGTACATATTTGGCGACTTGTTTGCCGATGATACGCCCGCCAAAGCCTTGCACGGTTTTATTGACGATACCACGTGTGGCGACCAGTCCGCCCACGGCAAGCACTTTGTCTTTGATGTTTTTCTCACGAGCTTCGGCAGTGTCTTTGTCTTCTAGACCAAAACGCTCAGTGATTTGGGGGAGTAGCTTAGTGAGCATACCAACATCCACCGCCACGTCCAAAAATGGCACAGGGACGATGGCGACGCCTGCTGAGATTTTGGCACGAGATTTGGCAAGCTCTTGACATTCACGGCGGATTTGTTCTAGGTTAAGTCCGTTTACGTTTTTGGCGATTAAGCTGCTTTTACCAAGGTCGCTAAGGTTCATGAATTACTCCAAATTGATTTGTAAAATGTAAAGTATGGATAAATCATACCACAGTATGCAGATGGCATTGTAATAAAGTTGCTAATAAAATGTATCATCTTGTAAATTTTGGGCAATGATTTGGGGTAAGTTAGGGCAAGTTTTTGGTAAAACTGTGCTAAAATAACCACAAAGATAAATGCAAAAGAAAAAGAGAGTAAGTAATGAGTACACAAAATCACCAAGACGATGACAGTCCTTTTGATAGCCACCCATCGCCAAACCCGCCCAAACCCGCCCAAGTGACAAGCACGCAAAAGTTTGCCAATGCCAATTTGTCGCACCTGACCAACACGAGTGTGCAGGACTTTGAGCGTGCCTTTGATAAAGTCGGGCGGTTTACCCCTAAGCACCTGACACTTGCTCCACGTCATCAAGGCGATGTGTCTGATGAGCTGACGGCGATGTTTGGTGAGACACTCGGGCGACTGCTGGTGTCACGGCAGATAGGCAGTATTGATGAGATGGACATGTCTGTGGCAAAGCTTCTGCCTGCGAGTGATTTATTGGGGCTGGATGTGGGAGCGGACATCATTAGCCGTGCCATTGATGAGAACAAACGCATACTTATCGTGGGCGATTTTGACTGTGATGGAGCGACATCGACCACGCTCATGGTGCGATGTTTGCGTGAGATGGGGGCAGATGTGCAGTTTTTGGTGCCTGACCGCTTTAAATTTGGTTATGGGCTGACCCCCCAAATCGTGGAGTATGGGGCAGAAGAATTTGACCCCAAACTCATCATCACGGTGGATAATGGGATATCGAGCCATGATGGCGTTGCCAAAGCGGACGAGCTGGACATTGATGTCGTCATCACCGACCATCATTTGACGACCAGTAGCTCGCCCAAGGCAAGTGCGGTCATCAACCCCAACCAAGTCGGCTGTGAGTTTGGTAGTAAGTGGCTCGTGGGCGTGGGCGTGGCGTTCTATGTCATGGGACGTGTCGCCAAAATCCGTCGTGAGATGGGCAAATCGACCACGCAAGTCGCCAAATATCTTGACCTTGTGGCATTAGGGACGATTGCGGATGTCGGTCATCTTGACCAAAATAACCGCATTTTGGTAACCCATGGGCTTAACGCCATTCGAGAGGGGCGGTGCTGTGTGGGGATTTTGGCACTCTTGGAGCAGGCGGGGCGGGACGTGCGTAAGATTACGGCAGATGATTTTGGTTTTGCCATTGCCCCACGCATTAACGCCGCAGGGCGTATGGATGATATGCGAACAGGGGTGGAGTGCCTGCTGACCGACGATTTTGGCGAAGCACACCGTTTGGCGATAGAGCTGAACCGTCTTAATCACTCACGCCGTGCCATAGAAATACAAATGCGTGATGAAGCCAGCAGTATCATCGATGAGCTACATTTATCTGGTGAATCCGATGATAAGCCCAAATGTGTCGCCAAAGCCATTTGTCTGTATCAAGACAACTGGCACCAAGGCGTGATTGGTATCGTGGCAGGGCGTATCAAAGAACAGTTGTACCGTCCAACCATTGTCTTTGCCCCCGCCGATGCTGACAAAGTGGGCGATGATGACCTAATCAAAGGCTCGGGGCGGTCTATCGCAGGTGTGCATATCCGTGATGCCATTGAGACGGTGGCGATGGCAAATCCTGAGCTGATTTTGCACTTTGGCGGTCATGCGATGGCGGCAGGCTTAACCATTCATAAGCGGGATTTTGAGCGGTTTAAGACAGAATTTTTAAAAGTGGTGGATGGCTTTGATGATGAGCTGTTTAGTGAATTAAAGTACACCGATGGCGTGCTGACCCCGCCTGATTTTAGCTTAGCCTTTGTCCATGCCCTAAAAAATGTCAGCGTGTGGGGTAATGGCTTTTTGCCCCCTGCCTTTGATGGGGTCTTTGAAGTGGTTAATTTTCGCATTTTAAAGGATAAACATTTAAAGCTGACGTTGCGAGCCGATGGCGTGCAGTATCCGATAGATGCCATTTGGTTTAATTATGACGTGGACGAATGGGATTATCGGGCAAGTGCGGTGCATATTTTGTTTACCCTAGACATTAACGAGTGGCAGGGTAATCAGAGTTTGCAGCTGATTATCAAGGATTTGGCAGTGTGTGCGATTGATTAGATAGCATAAAAGCCGATATTGATTATCGGCTTTTGCTTTATTTGCCCTTAGCGTCCGCCCAGATGATTTTGTGCAGTTGTAATTGAAAACGCACGGGCAAACCGTCCGCCAAAATCCACTCGGCAAGCTCTACCGCCAGATTTGGCACGTCTGATTTACGCTCGTCTATATTAAACATAGGCGAAAACCACACCACACCACATTTTTTGTCAAGCTCGTATTTTTGCAAAACGTCTTTTGCCCAATCATAATCGGCATGGTCAGCGATGACGATTTTGATTTGGTCATGGGGGGTTAGATAGTCCAAATTTTCCCACAGATTTTTATCCACTTCGCCCGATGATGGACTTTTTAAATCCATAACCTTTGACACCGCTATTGGCACGTCCTTGACCGACAATGCCCCTGCGGTTTCTAGCGAGATTTCATAGCCATTTTTTAATAACAATTTCATCAAGGCAATGGCATTAGGCTGGGCAAGTGGCTCACCTCCTGTTAGGCAAATGCGTTTGCAAGGGTATTGTTTGATATGCTCCAAAATCGCATCAAGTCCCCAACGCTGACCGCCTGTAAACGAATAAGTCGTATCGCAATAGACACAGCGAAGCGGACAACCTGTCAGACGAATAAAAATGGTCGGCAAACCCATTGCCAAAGCCTCGCCCTGCAAGGAATAAAAAATTTCGGTAAGTTTTAGCCCTGCGGACGGGTCGGTGGTGGGGATTTGGGTGTTTCTGAGTTGGGTTTTGATTATTGTGGGCATAATTGGCTAAATTTTGGCTGGTAAGGTGCGTACCACGCACCATTGGGGAATGGTATAAAATTAGGCGTGTATTTTAACAAAATTTCTTAAATTGTGAAAATAAAAAAACAAGCCCAAACCAAACTCTGAATTTGGACTTATTTCTATTTACAAATAACAACCTTTTCATTTTAAAGACATATTTTTCATCTCCTAAAAATATGTATGAACTTATTTCAATAACCTGTCCACTTCCTTAAACCAATGCTCGTTGTGAATAATTCTTTGTTTTGCTAAATCTTCACGCAAAATTTCAGTCTTGGACTTCTTAGATAACTCCTCCCAGTTATCCACATCAA
This sequence comes from Moraxella equi, assembly GCF_002027555.1. Lineage (GTDB taxonomy): Bacteria > Pseudomonadota > Gammaproteobacteria > Pseudomonadales > Moraxellaceae > Moraxella > Moraxella equi. The sequence continues at coordinate 3,086 of NZ_MXAP01000039.1, read as the reverse complement.
AAATATAAGTTGCATTATTTTTTCTATCACATTCCAAAAACGCAATACCCTTATTTCTAAAGATAAAAACAATGTAACCCATATATCCTGCTAGACCACAATAAATTTCATCATGGTTTTCATAAGAATATATTGTTTCTAATCTCTTTTCAATAGTTTTCTTAACAACGTCCTTTTTTGACTGGACAAAGAGCGTTTTACCCTACTTAACAACTCTTCTTTGGTATAACGACCTGCTCGCAGAATTTCCCACCGCAATGGTTTTGCTTTCTCCACCAAAAAACCGTTATTTACATCCAATATGGTCAATTCAGAACCAAACAGCTCAAGCATTAAATTTAATTTATGCAAATTAAATTCTTCGTCATCATCAATATCTAACTCTAAAACAAAATAGCCTTGAGTATAACTAACCAACACATTGGGAGCATCTTTGTAATCTCTAGGATATTTCTTGTACGTTATATAGTAATAATCCTCCACTTCCACCCTATTATCTCTTCCATGAAACGCCCATCTTGTATAATACCGCATAGCCACTTCATTTACTTTTTCCAAATCCCTCCTAACAATCTCCTTGCCATCAGCATTAAACTTTGAAAATCTACCTAATTTGCTTGGCAAAAAAGAAAAATCTTCATCTTTAGAAAAATTTATATTTCCAATAATAGAATATATCTTTTCATTGTCAATAACTGACCCTTTCTTACCTATAAGGATTTTTTTACCAAAATCCCCAAATAAATTGTTAGGAAATTTGAGATAGTACTTGCTTTTAAATATCATAATAAAATACTTCAATATGTTTAAGCTTAAGTAATCGAAATCTATTAAACAACTTGCTAAATTCTCAATAAATTACACAAAACCTCCTGATAACACCCCAAATAAAAAGGTAATTGCGATAGATTATCAGTCTATCACAATTACCCATATTTAACAAGGGATTAAAGTTTAATCAGTCCGCTCTTAACAAGTCATTGATAGAGGTTTTAGCACGAGTTTGGGCATCTACTTTTTTGACGATAATGGCGGCGTATAGGCTGTATTTTCCGCAAGGGCTTGGCAAGTTACCCGGTACGACAACCGAACCTGCTGGCACACGTCCGTAGTGAATCTCGCCTGTTTCACGGTCGTAGATTTTGGTGGATTGACCGATGTACACACCCATTGAAATGACCGAGCCTTCTTCTACGATAACGCCTTCCACGATTTCACTTCTGGCACCGATAAAGCAGTTGTCTTCAATGATGGTTGGATTGGCTTGGAGTGGTTCAAGCACGCCACCGATGCCCACGCCACCTGACAAATGCACATTTTTGCCGATTTGGGCGCAGCTACCCACAGTTGCCCAAGTGTCCACCATCGTGCCTTCGTCCACAAACGCCCCGATATTGACATAGCTTGGCATCAAAATCACATTTTTGCCGATAAACGAACCTTTGCGAGCGACCGCAGGGGGCACAATGCGTACGCCAGCGTTTTTGAAATCTTCTTCCGACCAATCGGTAAATTTGGTGTCCACTTTGTCATAAAAGCGTAAATCGCACGACTCAATCGGCTTGTTATCATTGATTTTAAAGGATAAAAGTACCGCTTTTTTGACCCATTGATTGACCACCCACTCACCATCAATCTTTTCGGCAACTCTTAGCTCGCCCTTGTCTAGCTTGGCAAGCACTTCATTAACCGCAGAGCGAATCTCGGCAGGGCAGTCAGACGCACCAAAATTGGCACGGTTTTCAAAGGCTTGTTCGATGATTTGTTCAATGTTCATAAAATTTTCCTATCATAAAATTGAAATTAAAGGGGTCTGGCTATTTTAACACAGATTTAACACAAAATTTCCAATGGTTTTAATCAATTTTGCCAATATGATGATTTAACCAGCCCAAAATGTCTTGATGGACTTTGTCTTTGTCCATTTCGTGCAAAATTTCGTGTCGCATATTGGGATAAAGTTGGGCGGTAACGCTCTTGCCGTGTTTGATGAGTTCGTCTTGCAAATCGGCGATGTCTTGCCCCATGCGTCCGACTGGGTCGTCCTTGCCACTGACAAGTAAAATGCCAAAATCTTTGGGCGTGTGGGCGTACCATGCAGGATTGATCGCTTTTTTGATAAGACCTTGCAAGGCGACAAAGCCATTATTACTAAACGCAAAACCGCACAAAGGGTCGGCTTCAAAGGCTTTGATACTGTCGATGTTTTCGGTGAGCCATGCAAAAGGCGATGCTGAGATGGGCGAGCGGATTTGGGAGAGTAGGTAATGATTTAGGAGCGTGGCAAAGCGGGTGTTGGGGCGTTTTGGGTTGATATAATTCATCGCTCCAAGGGCGGTCAGGGCAAAGTGGTTGATGATCCCAAAACTGTTGCCTGTCCCCATAATAATCGCCCCGTCAAAGCTCGTGGCGTGGTGGGTCAGCACCGTCCGCACGACAAACGACCCCATAGAATGCCCCATGATATAGTGGGGGGTGGGTCGGTCGGTCAGCGTGCGTGCCTTGTCTTTTAATTTGTCCGCCATGATAACCACGTCTTTGCACAGGGCTTGGATGGGGTGTTTTTCGTCAATAAAACCAAGCTCGTATTTGTCCTTGACCGTCTGTCCGTGTCCAAGCTGGTCATAAGTCGCCACCAAAATGCCGTGATTGGTAAGACACTGGGCAAAATCAGCATATCGTCCACTGTGTTCGCTCATGCTATGCACGATAAGGAGTGTGGCACGAATCTCACCTTTGGGGATAAAAAAAGCGTGGTGCAGGCGGTGAATGCCGTTTGATGAGAGAATGGTTTTGGAAGTCATAATGGCATACAAGTGTTATTTTTTGCTATTATACAAAATTTTGGGGTATTATGCCAAATTATTCTTATTAAAGTTAATCGGTATTTTCATCGTCTGTTTTGTCATCAGGATTAGTTGGCATTTCATTATCGGTATTTTTTGAATGATTGCCCATATTAAGTTTTCTATCGGTTTTTTGAATAAATTCTGTGATAGATTCGGCATTATTAGGTAGGGTTTTGATAATCAGTACACTTGTTCTTTTATCATACACCATACTTGTATACCCCTTTTAAGGTATAA
>NZ_MXAP01000038.1 GCF_002027555.1 Moraxella equi | reverse complement strand
AGTTGAGAGTGGGGTATATTTTATAAATAAGATCATCTATGGTATGTCCTGATGCATCTAAATTTTGAACTGTTCAAAAGTAATGAATGTCTTCTAATATTTCTATAAAATTACAATAAGTAAATTATGTTATGATAAGCAGTCATTTATGACTGGCTATAGCAATAAAATACAAAAATTAACATTAAATACGGATGGGATTGACATGGGAAATAAAAATAGAGCAAAAGCATACATAATGGGAAGTGTGTATTAAAATTCTATATTTTAATCCTTACAATAATGTTTACATTTGTTTTGTATCCAATAATATGGCAATACAATAAAGATGACTTGCAAATTAATTAAAAATAAACAAATGTACCGTATGATAAATCTATCATTTTGATTGATTCTTTATTAATTTTTTCTTAATAATTAATGAGTATTTTGAAGAAATCATATCAGTGTATAAATATTATAAATATCTTATATTTACCAAATATTTTATTGCTACTGCTTGGCATGTTGCTTGGTTGTGGCAAAAACGTGGCGATAATAAGGTTTTTATTTTAAACAAAAACTTGTGTTTGTTTCGATGATAAATAATTAATGAACATATATACTCTATTTAATATTTCTTATTTATTCGTAATATTGCCATAAAAATAATACATTATTTCTATACTAACTACACTGTTAATATTTGTAAATAATAAACATTTGTTTATCTAAAAAAATAAATAATATAAATCAAGCAATTACAATCTTATTTTTGAAAATACAATAATATTGCAATTGCTTAATCTAGACATTAAGTTTATTTTTGATTAAAATTGCCAAAACTTGTGTAAATAAGTTTCACCGAATTGATACTTTAAGGGTATCAATATTGCAACATGGTAAATGATTGCTATGTTGTTGGGCATTGCATAAATTGTCTATAATAACTTGTTATGGATGATTGATGGCAATGATAAACTTAGTGACAATGATAAACGCAAAAAGGTGTAATATGTCATTACAAACTCAACCTGCCAAGAAAGGGTTCTATGTTAAGCCTTTAAGTATGGCTTGCATGCTGGTAATTAGTGCTAGTAGTACGGTAAGTTATGCCAACTCAGCTCCAATGATTGTTGATTCACAGTACAATAGTTCTAAATACTCTTTCTACGATTACTATTTAGATTTCCTTAAACGTTTTAGACCAACTCCAACTCCAGTGCCAAGCCCTGTGAGACCGGCTCCTGAACTTGTTCGTCCGACCCCAGCCCCGATTCCGGATCCAACGCCTGTGCCAACACCGGCACCAATTAGTGGCGGTATATCAGGTAGCTATATTGCTCCAGTATCGCCATCAGAGGTGAGACAGCCTGATTACACAAGACGCGTTCAAGCCAATCTAAAACGCAACCAACCTGCACCAAGTGCTGGCACACGTACAGGTTATAGTGTCATGGATACGTCAAATAATTCTAATTTGACATCTAAATTTTATGGCACAACCGAAGATGGTTATGCCGAGCGTCTTGACAACCTAAAGAACACCATTGATACACGTCAAGCCAAAGTAGGTGTGATTGATACAGGTATTAACCGCTTCAACCGAGACATGGTTGGTGCAAATGTGCATGATACACAGATTGAGTGTGTTTCTGCTGGACGTTCCACCTGCTATACGCCAGAAAATGATTCGGGCATTGTTGAAATCCCAACAACCTCTGCTAGTGGTAGTCATGGCAACCAAATGGCGGCTGTTATCGCAGGTAACAACGGCATGACCAATGCCAAAATCTATGGCAGTGACAGTATCGACCGTGGCTCAAACGGCGGCAACCAGTTCTTAATGATGCGTAAGCTCAACCAAGACCATGGTGTCAAGATTTTTAACAACTCTTGGAGTTCTAACAACACTGACCAATGGTACTACGATGCTCAGCGACTCAACTATGACCCTAACACAGGCAACATCTACCCAAATCGTTACAGAACAAGCATTACCAATGCCGAGGTAACTCTGCCTGTCATTCATGACCTTATCATGAATCGTGATGCCCTTATCATCAAGGCGACAGGTAACGAGGGTCTTAATGATGCACATGATGAGAACTTAGCACCGCTCATGAACAGCGAGTTCAAAAAAGGCTTCATCACCGTATCATCACCACGAGAAGATTTTAATCAAGCCAATAACTGTGGTCGTACCGCTGAGTGGTGCGTATCGGCAACATCATCCACCGAAAACTATGCCAACAACGGCAGACTGAGCAACTACAAAGGCACATCGCCTGCCACTGCTCGTGTGGCCGGCACGGCAGTGCTTGTTCAATCTGCTTATCCTTGGATGAAAAATGAGAACATCTCTCAAACCATCTTAGGTACGGCTAAGGACTTCTCAGAAATCACCGCCAATTCGCCAAATGGCTACAAAGGACTCAGACGTGTGAGCCGTCTGCCATCAGGCTATTATGGCAGATACTATACAGATAACCGAGGTAATCTATACATCCCCGGCGATACCCCATGGGAAAACCGTCAAATCATCGCAAACCATAATGGCAAAAATATCACGTGGCAAGATGGTTGGGGGCTACTAGACCCAGAAGCTGCTGCTAAGGGTTATGGTGGTTTTTACTGGGATAACGTAGAGCTTGATACCCAAGGCACGCCATTGTCGGTGTTTTATAATGACCTAAAAGGCGACAAAGGCTTTACCAAAAAAGGTGCTGGTAAACTGGTATTTACTGGTAATAACAGCTATAAAGGCAACTCAATCATCGAGGGCGGTTCATTAGAAATCAATGGCAATAATGGCGGCTCTACCATGGTTGTCAAAGGTGGTGAGCTGACAGGTCATGGTAGTGTTGCCAATGTGCACCAAACAGGTGGCTGGGTAAATAACGAAGGCAATCTACGCATCAGAGGTAACTATAACATTAACACTCAACGTGGCGTGGATGCTGGTCTAAAAGCTCAATTTGGCAACATGCTTACCGTGGACGGTAAGGCCAAACTAGGTGGTACACTAAATCTAACTGGTGAGACCAAAGATGGTATCATCAGCAAATCAGGTAGCCGTAGCACTGTACTTCGTGCTAAGCGTGGTCTTGAAGGTCAATTTGACAATTATCGTTCAAGCAACCCATTATTTGAAGTAACAAATGTTGAATATACGCCAGAAGTAGACAGAAATGGCAGAGTGGTAGGTGGTTCACGCACGAACAATGACGTGCAAGTAACTGCCAAACGTCTAAGTGCAGGCAATGTTGTTTATGGCATCAGCATGAATGACAGTGGTAGCCGTGTTGCACAAAACCTAGACAAAGTACTTAATGATTTAGATAAAAAACAAGAAACACAAGGTTCACTGACCAGTGATGAGAAGCAATTTGCTAACCGTGTATTCACTGGTTTTGAAAACATGAATTCTGGTGCAGAATCTAAACTTTCTACAGTAAGCACCAACCGTGAGCTATACAAGCTTGACCCAACTTTCTATGCTGACAGTGCATTAAACGCAGTAGAAGACAGTGCTAACCATGCAACCGAATTTGGTAAGCGTGTTAGCGCCCCAAGAGGTGTTTGGGGTAATATCAGTCACCATGATTATGATGTAGAACTAGAGCATGCCACAAGTGCACGTAAAGGCAACAACATTAGTGTTGGTGCAAGCACTCAAACTGCAGCCGACATTAGTGTTGGTGCACAACTTGATGTAAGTAAACTTGACTTGGAAGAATCTGTTTATGGTATTGGCAACAAAACCAAAACTGACAGCATTGGCTTGACTGTTGGTGCTTCTAAGAAGTTGGGTGATGCCTATCTATCAGGTTGGGCAAAAGGTGCCAAAGTTGATACAGAAGCCAGCCGTGGTGAAAACTCTAACAAAGTTGAGTACAATGGTAAGCTATATGGTGCTGGTATCCAAGCGGGTACAAACATTGATACTGCATCGGGCGTGAGTGTACAACCTTATGCCTTTGTTAACCATCAGCAGTACAAAAACGATGGTAGCTTCAATGACGGTCTTAACGTTGTTGACGACATCGAAGCAAAACAAACTCAGGTAGGTGTGGGTGCTGATATGGTGTTCCAAGCAACACCTGCTCTACAGCTTACTGGTGGTGTGCAAGTTGCTCACGCTGTTAGCCGTGACACCAACCTAGACACTCGCTATGTTGGTACAGCGACAGATGTACAGTATGGCACTTGGGATACTGACAAAACCAAATGGTCAGCCAAGGTTGGTGCTAACTATAATGTGACACCAAACAGCCAAGTGGGTCTAAACTACAGCTACACAGGTAGTGGCGATTCAGATGCTTCCCAAGTGGGTTTGAGCTTCACCAGCAAGTTCTAATTCATTAATAAGGCAACAAAAAACAGCATAATTTCAGTTGTGCTGTTTTTTTGATTTTCAAATATCAACAATCAAGAATCCCACGCTTCTTTATCCAACGTATTTTCTTGTTTGGCGACAGTAACAACGCCAGCGACATCTCCAACAACGTTCATAGAAGTGCGACCCATATCTAATAAAGCCTCAATGCCTAAAATCATGCCATAGGCAACAGCCACGGCTGAACCAGCTTCCACAGGCAAGCCAACTGATTCTAGCACCATCAGTAGCATAATCGCCCCTGCCCCGGGTACACCTGCCGTTCCTACCGCCGCCAAGACAGCGGTAAGGGTTACAGTCATCATTTGATCGGGTGTCAAAGGCATGCCAACAGCATTGGCGATAAAAATCGCACACACGCCAAGATACACGGTTGTGCCGTCCATGTTCATCGTAGAGCCGACAGGCAAACCAAAACTGTAAACATTTTTTGGCACGCCCATGCTTTCAGCGGACTGGATGGACACAGGCAGAGTTGCTCCTGATGAGCGAGTCACGAAAGCGGTAATAAAGGCGGGGCGTACTTTTTTCAAGAAGGTGACGGGCGATAATCGAAATAATGCACAAATCACACAGTACACCAAAAACACTTGCAGTGCCAGACCTAAATATACTGCACCAGTGACACTGGCAAGCGAGCCAAAGGCGGTTGCCCCATTTTTTGAAAAAACGATAAAAATCAACGCAAACACGCCAATCGGAGCGTACTGCATGACCCAGCCGACAATCTTAAACATTGCTTGGCTGACCCCGTCCACAAAATAAAACACCGTGTCCGAGCTTTTTTTGACATTTTCATCACTGCTATCACGCCCAAAGGCAAGAGCAATACCAAATAGTAGGCAGAAGAAAATCATGGGCAGTACCTGACCGTCTGAAATAACACCGATCGGGTTGGTAGGAACAATCTCAAGTAAGATTTGCAAAATGCTAGGTGCTTCAGCAGTCTTGCCATCTACAGCCATCTCGGCATTGAGTTCTAGCCCTAATCCAGGTTTAATAAGTGTACCTACGCCCAGACCGATGATAATGGCAAAAATGGATGTGGTAGTGTAATAAAGTAATGTTTTTACACCGATGCGTCCAAGTTGAGATGGAGCAATACTGCTTGCACCGACAATGAGTGTTGAGGCGATGACAGGCACAACAATCATTTTAAGCAGACGCACGAATAATTCGCCAAGCGGTGTTAGGACGGCAATGATTTTTGGGGCGTCTTGAAAAATCAGCCCCAGTACCGCCCCTAGAGCCAAAGCAACCAAAATCCGCATGAGCAGATTGGATTTAAAGTACCATGAAAAGAGTTTTGACATAAATATATTCCTTGGGTGATTTGACAAATCCTGCTTGTCAAGAGTTTGGGTTAATTTTGGTAACACCATGCAATCGCTTCATCCACAAGGGCTTGCGTTGCATCTATATAGTGCTGTGGATGAGTGCGTTGGTCATCTGCCAAGATGAGCGGTACCTCGGTACAGCCCATGATAATAATGTCAGCACCTTGGCTGATGAGCTTGTCTTTTTGTGTGGTCATGAGTGTGATGGCTTTGTCAACTTGACCTGCTTTATATAAATAAATGCTTTCCATGACTGCCTGCTGGTCATCATGGTTCGGTTCAAGATAATGCAGTCCTGCACCTCGGATTTTGTCTTTATAAAGACCTGTCGCGAGTGTTGCATTGGTAGCAAGAATGCCAATATTGTTCTTTCCATTGGCAGCAGCAGACTGTACAGTGGTATCAATCATGCTTAACATGGTCAAGTTTGGCAAGTCCGCCTGTAAACGGTCAAACCAATAATGAGCGGTGTTACATGCAATAACAAGGCAAGTTGCCCCTGCATTTTGTAGGTTTTTTGCATAACTTAGCAAGTGTGGATAGGGGTCTTGCCCATTTTTTAATAAAAATTCCGAGCGGTCTGGCACATCAGGAATGCTAGACAGTAGTACGGGTATGTGGTCTTGGTCACAGGTCGCTTTGCCATATTCGTTGGTGCGTGCGATAAATTTGGCAAGCATATCCACGCCTGCCATAGGACCCATGCCCCCTAGGATGCCGATAATTTTTGATGGTGGTGTGATTAATGAGTTTGTTAGCATTAAGTAATCCTTTGTATCAGAATTATCTATTTTGTAAAATTGGATAAAAATGACGTATTCTACCACAGATAATTTGCATTTGAGAATACTTTTATTTGATAAAATAATATGCTAATATGCAATGCTGATAAAATCAGCAAGAGATGAATGTTGTGGAATTTTCATTACAAATTTTGGCGATACTGTTTGCTGTGGGGCTGACGGCAGGATTTATTGATGCGATGGCAGGCGGGGGTGGACTTTTGACCATTCCCGCTCTGCTGTTGTCAGGTATGAATCCTGTTTCTGCTCTTGCCACGAATAAACTCCAAGGTTCGGCAGGTTCTTTATCAGCGAGCCTTACTATGATAAAAAAGGGGTTGATTCACCCCAAGATGATGAAAGTTGCCTTGATTATGGCATTTGTCGGCTCGGCGGTGGGGACGGCACTCGTGCAACTGTCACCCCCTGATTTTTTGCAAAAGACATTACCCTTTGTCATTGGGGCGGTGGGGATTTATACGCTGTTTAGCCCCAATCTGGGCAAATTAGAGACCACGCCTAGGATAAGCCAAAAGACATATGAAAGAACCTTTGCTCCTTTTATTGGCTTTTATGATGGCTATTTTGGGCCCGGCACGGGGACGTTTTTTAGTTTGTCGCAAGTCGTGCTTCGTGGGCGTGATTTGGTGCAGGCTACCGCACGAGCCAAACTGTTGAATTTTGCCACCAACATTGCGTCTTTGATTTTCTTTATTTTAGGCGGTCAAGTGGTGTGGGTTGTGGGGCTTGTCATGATGCTAGGGCAACTTATCGGAGCGTATCTTGGCTCACACATGGTCGTCAAGGGCGGGGCAAAATTTATCCGCCCTGTGATTGTGGCGGTGTGTTTTTGTATGGTGGTGAAATATGTTTTCTTTTGATTGGATTGATATTGGGGGAAGGTGCGTAATAGGCAATCTTTAAAATCCAAATAACACCATTATTCAAGCAACTCAAAATTCAAATGCTTAGACGCTTTTTTATCAAAAGCCATCACGGGTAAATTATTTGCTGATTGACAACGACAAGCAATTAACAAATCGGATAAATCATAAGTATTGTTTTTGGCGGATAACAATACTTGTTCTAATTTGGTTTGACTTTCAAAACAAAAAACAGGATTTTCCATTAACTCCAATAATTGCTCAATAATATCAATGCGAGTGATTTTATAACGAAAAGATAAAACCCAATTCACTTCCAAAACCACCAATAAAGGAATGTAGGCTTGGGCGTTTTTGTTTTCCAAATTCATTAAAAAATTGAGTACGGTTTGATATTGGTTTTCATCGTCTTTTACCAAAAATCGCACAAGTACATTGGTATCCAAAGAAACCATTTAAATCTCTCTGCTTGCATATACTTCGGCAATGCTCTCATTCATTTCTTCAACGGTTGCTACCACTGTTGTTTTATTGGCAAGTCCACCTGCCAATTCTTGAATGGATTTGCGTGCTTTGATAGGCTTTTTGGCAACTTTTAATTTAACAAGCATTTCCAAAATGCTTTGGTCAAATTCAATCATACCGTGATTGTCAGCATAAGGGGCTAACTGCGACAAATCCACATTAGGAATGATTAAAGTATTATTTTGAATAACGGCGGTAACTTGCATTGTGATTGCTCCCAAAAATTTATTCCCATTATAAATAAAATCCCCCCCAAAGAGCAAACACCGCCAATTTATGCTAAAATAGCCCATTTTTCAATTTATCTTTAAGCCAATGACCTCCAAAAATATCCTACTTGCCATAACAGGCGGGATTTCCGCCTACAAATCCGCCATTTTGGCACGCCTACTGATTAAAAACGGACACCAAGTGCGTGTGATGATGACCCCTTCGGCGTGTGAGTTTATCACGCCCTTGACTCTCCAAGCCTTGACGGGCAACGAAGTCCACACCGATTTGCTGGACGCACAAGCCGAAAAGGGAATGGGGCATATTGAGCTTGCCAAATGGGCGGATTTGATCGTCATCGCCCCTGCAAGTGCCAATACAATTGGCAAACTGGCGAACGGCTTGGCGGACAACCTTGTAACCAATGTCATTCTTGCCACCACCGCCCCTGTAATGCTCGCCCCTGCGATGAACCAAGCGATGTGGGGCAATGCCATTGTGCAGGACAATTTAGCCAAACTTGCCCGTTTTGGCTTTACTATCATCGCCCCTGACAGCGGAGAGCAGGCGTGTGGTGATGTCGGGGCGGGGCGATTGCCTGAGCCTGAAACTTTGTGCGAGCAAATTTCCCAATTTTTAACCATCAAAAACACCGCCCAAACTTTGGCGGGCAAAACGGTCGTCATCACCGCAGGGGCAACGCTAGAACCGATTGACCCCGTCCGCTACTTATCCAACCATTCCACAGGCAAAATGGGCTATGCCTTAGCAAAAGCGTGCGTGAGTGCAGGGGCAAAAGTCGTCCTTGTTGCAGGGGTAAAGGTCAATCTACCCACGCCTTTGGGGGTAGAAAAACGCACGATTGGTACGGCTGATGAGATGTTACAGGCGTGTTTACAGGTTTGTGAAAAGGCGGATATTTTTATCGCTACGGCGGCTGTGGCGGATTTTAAGGTTGCCAATATTGCCACGCAAAAACTTAAAAAAACGGCTGACAATGACGGCTTGACCTTACACCTTGTCAAAAATCCCGATGTCTTGGCGACAATTTCCACCACTTATCCGCACCTTTTGACCGTTGGTTTTGCGGCTGAAACCCAAGATGTAGAAAATTATGCCAAAGGTAAACTCATCGCCAAAAATTTGGATATGATTGCGGTCAATGATGTCTCGGATAAAACGATTGGCTTTGGCAGTGATGACAATGCGATGACGGTGTTTTTTGCGTCAGAATATGGGCTTGATAAGGTCAATTTGGCAAAAATGAGTAAGGGTAACATTGCTAAGAGTTTGGTGGAGTGTATTGCTAACTTATTAAAATAAAAGGACTTTTATGAAATTTGAACTTTGGCTTATTCCCCTATTTCTTATCGCAAGCGTGCTTCACGGCATTGCAGGAATGGGCTTTCCACTCATCACCATTGGGGCGTTGTCGGGGGTCTATGGGCTAACCACTGCCATTGTGCTGGTGCTGGTGCCAACATCGGTGCTAAATTTGATTGCGTGGGTCGGCGGCACAGGCGGTATGTGGCACAACGCCACCTTTTATCTTAAAAAATATTGGTCGCTGGTCGCTGTTTCTATTTTGGGCAGTGCACTCGGGGCGTATTTGCTTTTGGTGGTTAATTCTGCTTATCTGATGCTTGCCTTGGCGGTGGTGGTGCTGTGGTATGCCATCACAAGTCTGATGGGTAAAAAAATCACCCTGCCCAATACCACGACATCGCTTGTTGTCATTGGCTTTGTGGCAGGCGTGGTCGGTGGGGCAACCAATGCAATGTCGTCTGTGCTTTTGATGTACTTACTTTCAATGACCGATGATAAGGACACGATTATTAAGGTGGGGAATTTGTGTTATTTTGTCAATAAATTGGTACAAGCCATTGTGTTAAAAGAAGTTTTGTTGGAAGTGCCTGCTCAAACTTGGGCGATGATACTTGGGCTGACCGTTTTGTCGGTGCTTGGCATTGTCATCGGGGCAAAACTTGGCAAACACCTACCGTCCGCCAAATTTCGCACACTTATCCTGTGGGTGCTGGTGGGGCTTGGGGTGAAGGTGGGTTGGCAAGGTTTGGTGGGGTGCTGTAAGACAAAGGGTTGTAGCAACTGTATCCCTT
>NZ_MXAP01000037.1 GCF_002027555.1 Moraxella equi | reverse complement strand
CCGTTGTGGTTTTTGATGATGCTTCTCTTATTCCAATCAGTTGGTACATCTACATAACCACCAGGGATGTATCTACCATTCTCATATCGGCCACTGACCCAGTCTTGTTTTTTGTAAGTTGGGGATACTTTGGCAATGTCTTCAAAGCTCTTTGCCGTACCAAGAATGGTCTGTGCGATATTATGGTTTTTCATCCAAGGATAGGCACCCTTGACCAATACCGCCGTTCCTGTCACACGAGCTGTTGCCGGCGAAGTACCTTGATAATGACTTTGACTACCATCATTTGCATGGCTTGTTGTACTAGAAGTAGCTGCAACACACCATTCAGCAGTTCGTCCACATAGGTTTGCCTCATTGTAGTCTTCGCGAGGAGCAGAAACTGTAATAAAACCATTTTTGAATTTTTCATTGATTTTTGGCGCCAGGTTTTCATCAAAGGCATCATCCTCACCTTCGTTACCTGTTGCTTTTAACATCAAGACATCTTTGTTGATAATCAAGTCATGCAACAATGCTAAGTCAATAAAGTTACTCTCGCCTGTTACTTTGTTATAATAGGTGCTAGGGTCTTCGGCCACTTGTATCCATCTATCTGTATTTGATGAACCCCATGAGTTGTTAAATATCTTAACACCGTAATCGTTACGAATTTTACGAGTAATTAGGAACTGGTTGCCTCCATTAGAGCCTTTACCAATGCTATCACTGCCATAAATTCTAGCATTAGTCATACCATTATTACCAGCAATCACAGCTGCCATTTGCGAGCCATGGCTACCGCTAGCCGATGTTGAGGAAATTTCAATTAAACCCGAATCATCAGACATTGAACGACAATTGCGACTTCCAAGTATTGCACACTTTATTTGAGTTTCATGTACATTAGCACCTACCAGGTCTTTATTTCTACTGTCAATACCGCTATCAATGACCCCAACTTTAATATCACGGGTATCGATTGTTGTTTTTAGCTCATGCAACCGCTTTGAATAACCTTCGGAATCTGTACCGTAGAAAGCCTCAGTCAGTTTAGCATAGTTAAACTCATCCATCTGACTATAGCCAGTATTAGTACCTGTAGCAGGTCTTGGCTGTGCTCTAACCAATTCTGGTTTTACCTGACGCTCATAAGTAGGCTTGGTCAGCTGCGCTGAAGCCAAAGGCTTGACATAGTCAACAGGGGTTGGGGTTGGCTCAGGGGTCGGTTCCGGAGCAGGCTCGGGTTCAGGAGTCG
>NZ_MXAP01000036.1 GCF_002027555.1 Moraxella equi | reverse complement strand
GTTGGGTTGTAAATTCAAGAATAAAAAATGCTTGTGCTACAATAAATGGGCTTGTTTTAAATCCATCTAAAAAGGAAAAACTCATGTTCAAAAACTTCGCCTCAGACGCTCTTGGCTTGTCCGACATTGGCAAAATCATACCGCCTAGCCAGTTTAACCAAACCGACATTGATGACTATATTTTTCATGAAGATAATGAACGGATTTATTTTGTCATCAAATCAAAAATGGACGAATACTGTTTTACCAACACCGCCTTTATCCATTTAGACGGGCAGTCCGCCACGAGCAAAAAACGTACGCTAAAACGCTATCCTTATCGTTATTTTGCCCCAAGTCAAGTCTCCATTGAGACAGCAGGGACGATGGATTTGGACGTGGAATTAAAGTTTCATTTGGGTGGTTTGGCGTTTAGCATTGACATTGACAAAAGCCAAATCGAAGGCGTGCGAGACATTTATAAGGCATTGACTGCCATTGCCGAGCGTTGTCAGGCAATCCGCCATGATGAGATGGTGTTAGAGAAGACCTTTGAGACGGTAACAGGCATGTTTAATTTAAAAGACGTGCCAGAGGCGGTGATTATGAGCTTGCCTACCGTCATCAATCAAACCGTGCAAAAAGTGGAAGCAGGCTATAACGAACGCCTAAATGCCATTCGCCAGTATGACTTTGGGGCAGTGTTTGAGCATTATTTGCGTGACTAACGGTCAAAATAGGATAAACTAAAACCGCCCCGAAATCACGGAGCGGTTTTTATGGCAAGCTGATTATTTTAGCACTTCTGCCATGCTGTTTGCGACATATTCCACGTTGGCGTTATTTAGCCCTGCGATACACATACGCCCGTTTTCTACCATATAAATGGCAAACTCATCACGCAAGCGGATAACCTGCGGGGCGGTTAGTCCTGTAAAGCTAAACATACCACGCTGTTTGGTAAAGTAGCTAAAATCACGCTCAGGCAATTTTTCGGTCAAGACGTCTTGGAGCTTTTGACGCATTTGTCGGATACGGTCTCGCATCTCGTACACCTCGCCAACCCATTGATTGAACAATTCATCATCATTCATCACGGTATCCACCACCGCATTACCGTGAGACGGTGGGCTAGAATAGATACGGCGAACGGTGAATTTTAATTGCCCAAGCACAACGTCCGCTTCTTCTTTGGTGGGGGCAACCACCGACAAACCGCCAACACGCTCGCCATAGAGCGATAGGTTTTTGGAGAATGAGTTTGACACAAACACGCTCAAGCCTTTTTCTACCGCTAGGCGAATGGCGTACGCATCGCCGTCCATGTCATCGCCAAAGCCTTGATAGGCGATGTCCATAAAGGGGATGAGTTTTTTGTCTTTGATGATGTCAAGCACGCTATCCCATTGCTCGTTTGACAAATCCACGCCTGTGGGGTTGTGGCAACAGGGGTGTAGTAGCACTACGTCATTTTCGTTTAGGGTGTTTAAGAACGCACACATTTCGTCAAATTTGACGCCAATGGTCGCTCCGTCATAGTAGGGGTATTTGCCAACTTCTAGTCCCGCCCCTTCAAAAATGCTGATGTGGTTGCCCCATGTTGGGTCGGATACATAGCATTTGGCATTGGGAAACCATTCGTGGATAAAGTCCGCTCCGACTTTTAAGGCACCAGACCCGCCCAAAGTGGCAATCGTGGCAACTCGCCCGTCTTTGACGACCTGACTGTCTTTGCCAAACAGTAGCTCTTGGCACGCTTTTTTGTAACCTGCCAAACCGTCCATCGGCAAGTAGCCACGGGGACGAGGTGGGCTTGCGATACGTCCTTCAGCGGTTTTGACGCATTCTAGGACGGGCAATTTGCCGTCTTCGGTGTAGTACACGCCCACGCCAAGGTTTACCTTGATGTCGCCTCGTGGGTCACCTGCAAATTTGTCCATGAGACCCAAAATCGGGTCGCCAGCATAGGGGGTAACGTGTTCAAACATAACAAATACCTTTGTTGTTGTGGATAAAAAACTGTGTCAGTATAACGCAAAATCAGGCGGTTGTGGGGAAATTTTGTTGTTTTTGGAGATACGTTTATCAGCCAAATAACACCGACTGCTTACCATCAATCTCAACAATGAGCTTTCCGCCTAGGGCTTGGACGTATTTTTTGATGATGGCGTATTCGGGGTTGTCAGCACTTTCCATTTGGCAAATGGCGGATTGGGACACGCCAATTTTGTCGGCAAGCTCGGCTTGGGCGAGTTTGGCATTTTTGCGAAGCTCGCTTAGACGGATACCAACCAAAGTGTCGGCAACTCGCTGTTCTATCTTATTACGGCGTTCGGTAGGCAGGCTTGCCATGTGGTCGGCTAGGTTTTTGTAAGTTTTCATAGCTCATTATCCTGTAAGTATTCGCCATAAATACGTTCGGCAAGGGGTATCATGCGTTGATAAAAATGTTTGTCGCCTGTTTTGTCGCCTGCACCAGCAAAATGACCTGTCTTTTTAGGTCATAAGCCACGCTTTCTTGTTCGCTTTTGACTTAGATTTGTCAGCCATTCGGTAAAATGCTCGGTCATTAAAACGGTGTACAAGATTTATCCCCTTACCAAAATGATAAGTCAAGACTTATATTTTTCAACTCATTCTATACCGCCTTGTTCTATACCGCCTTGGGCTTACTGACCAAAAAATCCCCAGCGTTATTAATCAAAAATTCCTTAAAGGCAAGAGCGGCAGGCGACAGCGAGCGGTTTTTGTGGGTGTAGAGTAAAAACTTGCGTTCCACCACAGGCTCGCTGATGGGTCGCATGACCAGCCCGTATAGCTCAACCCATTCGGCAGCGTAGAGCAGGCATAACGTCACCCCAAGCCCCATTCGGGTCATGCCAAGGGCGGTTGAGAGAAAATTAATCTCAAAATCGGGGTTAAAGATACGACTTGAAATGTTATTGGGAAGTTCGTTTTGTAGGCTTTTAATAAAAGGTCCGTTTAGGGTAATGAGCTTTTCATCAAGCAAGTCCGCCCATGTAATTTCATCTTTTTGGGCAAAGGGGTGGTTTGGTGGTAGCACCAGATAAAAAGGCGAACTAAACAGCACATCCACATTCAAGTCATCAGAATAAGGACGCTCAGGGGCGACCCCCAAATCAGCTTCTAGGTTCTCGATATGCTCAACCACATTATCCACCGAGCAGTCGGTGAGCGTGACCTGAATGTTGGGGTGTAGCTCACAGAATTTAGCGACAAATTTGGGCATGGTGGACGCAGACAACTGCTGAGAGACAGCAAGGCGGACGTGTCCTTGGTGTAGCGATTTTAGGTTATTGACTTTTTCGTTGAGTACCGACATCTCGTTGAGTACTCGCCGAGCCTGTGGCAGTAGCCGTGAACCTGCGTCTGATAGGTGTAGTTTGCGTGTGGTGCGGTCAAATAGTTTGACATCAAGATTTTGTTCTAACTCCTTGATCAGACCGCTTAGGGCGGATTGGGTCAGGCACAGTGTCTCGGCAGCCTTGGTAAAACTGTTTTGCTCGGCGACAAGCACAAAGGCTTTTAGTTGGCGTAGGGTAGTACTCATTATTATTAACCTTAATAAATATATAAGATGATATTATAAATGATAATTGCCAAGATACAAGGGGGCGGAAAAAATATTTTTTGGGTAAAAATTAATCGGATTTGCTTGATAAAATACTGGATTTGGCAATGATGTAGAACACGTTGAACATTCACAACAATCTCACCCACTGACAAACAAAAGCCAAAGCCACAGTACCTTGATAACACACCAGTAGCTTATCATGCCTTGTAGCAACCGCTCTAAATCTTTTGCATTTTGAGATTTATGTTGGGTATTTGTTTGTGGATTGTTAGAGATTGGTGTGGTATTATTAAGCTTATTCATAATTGATTGGTTTTGAGTGTCTAATGATGGATTCTAAGAGTTTGGATATAAAAATTCTACTGATTGTTTTTTGGGAAATGGTGATTTTTCCAAAATTTGTTTATATTATTGTTCCTTGCATTTTGTTTTCAAGCTTATTTTTTATCCCTGATAATTATGATGGTTTTATTGCATACGCTAAAACTATGGATGGAACAATTCAAAATAAATGGATTTATGACACTGTATTCTTTTACCAGATATTCATTTTATTTTTGGTTTTTTGCAAGAGTCTTATTTTAGGTTTGACAGATAGAAATCGGCAAATTATATCAACTTATGTAAGAAAAGTTATTAGAGAAAATCATGGTGGTTATCCGAACACAAACCCATTGCATTCTGCATTTTATTTTCTATTTCTAGCTTGCATATTTATTTTTTTTAATGTTTTTGATGAATATTCCGAATTTGAAAGAACAGACGTTGCAAGAAATGGCAACTATATCTTTAACTTTATCATACAGTTTTTTGTCAAAACACAACTTTTTATAGCATTTTTTTTAGCGGTCTTTGTCCGAAAAATAGAGGAGAATAAATATGTCTTGTAAAGACTTAAATAAAGGCAACTTTGATGATGGCGTAACCTATTTGGGTGCGACTTATGATGGTGCATGGAATACATTTAAATCTCATATGAATCCGCCAGATAGGTTGTCTGATGTTGGAAAATATAGCTTTTCCAAATTCGGCAATGGATTGACATTGCTACAAATGGGCAACCATGCTTTGCATGGTGAGTGGTCTAATGTTGCACAAGATGTTGTTGTTTGGAAAGCTAGCTCTTTGGTATATGCTGGTATTGTCGGTGCGTTTGTGCCAACCATACCAGTTATTATCGGAGCAACCATTGCCGCAACAGCCACAAGTATATACCTAAATCGTCTGATTGATGGGCTTGAATGTGATAGCCACGAAAAATTCAAACCACGCCCTACCGAATCCCCCACCCAAGGTTACGCAAAACAATACTACGACCCCATCATCCTGGACCTAGATGGTAATGGTGTGGGTACGGTGTCTAAGTTTGGCGTGCTATTTATGATGAGCGGGGGAGCGATGTTTGACCATGATGGTATTGCTACGGCGACAGGATGGGTAGCGGTTAATGATGAATGGTGGGAGATGGTGGTGTAGGGACGGTATTTTTGAGATTTATGTTGAGTATTTGTTTGTGGATTGTTAGGGTGTGGTATGATTAATCTTATTCACTTGTTCATAATCGACACTTCTTAAATGTGTGATGATGGATGGTTAAAAGCCTGTGTTTTAGGTTGAGCAACAACAAAATCTAACAAAATCAAGATTGGATCAATATGCCAACCTATAGATAGATTGTTGTGATAAAATTAATAAGCATTAATTTTGGGGTGGTATATTAAATATGAGTGGAGATGATGAAAATTTTGAGATAAAGGCCATCGTATCCGTTGTAAAAGATATGGTGTTTTTTCCAAAAATCACTTATCTATTACTACCAGCCATTATCTTTGGTGGTTTATTTTTTGTGCCTGAGAATTATACAGGATTTACTTTCTTTGCCAAAAATATGGATGGTACTTATCACAACAGATGGCTATACGACATGATGGCTATATATCATTTTATTCTGTTTTTGATTGTTTTTATAAAGGTATCTTTTTTTGAAATGTCTATAAATACTAAGGTTGTCATTAGAAAAAATATCAAGCAAAAACTGTCGCTTGGCTATGGAAATACGCCATACTATGCAAGACCTTTATTAACAGGATTTATTTTTCTATTTTTGGCAATTCTTATTGCTTATATTACCAGTTATACTATGTATCCACCCTATAGAAATGGGGGAATGACCAATGACAATCACTTTGTGAATTTCTTTTATCATATAGTATTTAGGGCGGTACCTATCATATTTTTTATTCAAGGTTTTGTTTATCAATTGGAGGTTAAAAATCATGTATTGTAAAAAAAGACAATGATTTAGACAATAAATTTACTTATGTTATGTCAGGTATTGATGGTGCCTGGAATATGGCTAATTCTCATGTAGATAAACCGCCTTCTTATGCTCCACTTGATAAGTATAAATTTTCATGGTTTGGAAATATAGCGACCGTAACACAAATGGGGGTTCATGCTTGGCATGGAGAATGGTTTAATGTAGCACAAGATGTGGTCTCATGGAAAGCTAGTTCTTGGGCTTATGGAGCTGCATTAGCAGTTGGGGGTCCTGGTGTTCTCAGTATAGCAGTAGCGACAGTTATTGGCGTGGGAGTGGGAGTTGGCGTGAACATGCTCATCAATTATCTTGAGTGTGAAGATTATGAGAAGTACCAAGCATTAAAAGACGAATCCCCCACCCAAGGTTACACAAAACAATACTACGACCCCATCATCCTAGACCTAGATGGTAATGGTGTGGGTACGGTGTCTAAGTTTGGTTATCATGGAGCGATGTTTGACCATGATGGGGATGGTATCGCTACGGCGACAGGGTGGGTGGATAAGTCCGATGGACTGCTGGTGCGTGATGTGAGTGGCGATGGCAAGATTAATGATGGGTCAGAGCTGTTTGGGGATAATACACGCCTTGCCAATGGCGATCTTGCCACAAGTGGCATGGAGGCACTTGCCGACCTTGATGATAATGGTGATGGCGTGATTGATGCCAATGATAAGGCATTTGGTGAGCTAAAAGTATGGCAGGATAAGAATGGTGATGGCGTTAGCACTGATGATGAACTCATAAGTCTAGAAGAGCTTGGCATTGAACGCATTGACCTAAACAATAAAGAGACTGTCAATAAAGAGGTTGATGGTGGTATTATTAAAGAACAAGCGACCTTTGTAAAGGCAGACGGTTCGGTTGGTACTTTGGCTGATGTCAACTTTGAGGCAGACAGCATTCATACTCGCCATCTAAATAAAGTAGAGCTAAGCGATGCAGTCAAGGCACTGCCAAGTGTCTATGGCATGGGCAGACTGGCTGACATACAGCAGGCAGCGATGAAGTCTGATGAGCTGGCTGATATATTAGGAAGATACAGCAAGGCAACCACAAGAGTAGCTCAAAAGGCACTGCTTGATGATTTGATGCTTGCATGGTCAAAGACAGATGTCTTATATGCTGACACTGATATTAAAATCATGAAACAAGAAAATATCAAATGGATAGACATGTCATCATCTACCATGTTAGGTTCATCAAATGGTGGGCGTGGCGGATCGGCAACCATCAGCGATATGTCTGATTTGTCAATATCAGAGACGCTAGGAAGCTCTAACTCATCATCTAATAAGAAGGATATACCCGTCCATACGGTTAGACTAACACCAAACCAAGCTTTGCCTGATTATATTGTCAACCAAAGACCGCCAGAGAATGCCAATGAAAAACTTAAACATCAAGTAAAATTCGTCGATGCAATGATGGGTATAACACCGACAGAATACCTATATGAAGTCAACAGAAGTCAAACCAAAATCTTTGAAGACAAATATAATGAAGTCAAGGACAGACTCTATCACAATCTACTTAATCAAACCATCTTAAAACCCTACCTAGAAGCCATCGAAGTTTATACCAATGGCAAAGAAATGGTGATGGACTTTACCAAGTTTGAGGAAATGCTACTATCCAAATATCAAACTCGTCCATTAGAAGCCTTAGAGGACTTAAAGGATTTAATCAAGTTAAATGGCGGTGTTATTGAAGTTGGTGGCTATGAAAAAGCATTTGCACTACTCCAAGAATGGCGAGATGAGTTATCTGACAAATATAATCTCAAAGAGTATATTGATAAGATGTTTAAAGAGTTTGATGTTGCCCATGCAGACAAATCAAAACTCAATAACATCATCAGTCTAGATGATAAAGGTAATAAAACCTATAACGCCAATGCCAGTAATGATATCATCATGATTAATGCTAAAACTGGCAAAACCGTTCATGGCGGTGTTGGCGATGATGTGATTGTGTCTGGTGTGGGCGATGATTATCTGTCAGGTGGTGATGGTCGCAACACTTATGTCTTTACCAAAAATTGGGGTAGAGATTTTGTGCATTATAACAATGTAGGCGATGGCTATGACAAACTTGTCTTTGCAGGTGGTCGCCATACAGATTTTGATTTTTATCGCCAAAGCAGTAATCTTATTGTCAAGTCAGGCGATAATCAGCTAACCTTATTAGGTGCAATGGATGCATATTCCACCAAAGAAGTTTATTTTAAATTTGATGATAAAATAATTTTGCTCACAGAGATTTTGGAAGAGCCGATACAAAACCTACCAGTATCGCAAAACGATATTTACATCAACGGATGGCGTGGTTCTGATATTTTAAATGGCAATACAAACAATAATCAACTCTTTGGTTTCGATGGTCATGACGTGCTGATTGGCGGCATTGGCAATGATATCTTGACAGGTGGTGCCGGCATAGACAGTTACCATTTCTCTTTGGGAGATGGTATTGATACTATCATTGAAGAAGATTATTCAAAAGAAGCAAGTCATATTATCTTTGATGATATTACTTCCGATGAGATTGGGCAGGTGATTTTTAATGGCAATGACTTAGTTATTCACTATGGCAATGCTGACAAAATTATTCTAAAGAACTATCTAAATAATAGTAATAACGCTAAGTTAAGTATCGGTTTTGCTGACGATGGTGTTTGGTATCATGAAGACTTGATGTCTAAGGTGGTGTTCATGGGCGGTGATAGCCATGATGTTATTAGAGGAACGCTAGATAATCATCTTAATATCATTAAAGGTTTATCTGGTAATGACACCTTGCATGGCAATATCCATGCCATCAATCACGTCGAGGGCGGAGACGGCTTTGATACTATTTATGGTGGTAATAACCATGATATTATTCATGGCGGTGATGATAACGACACTTTGCATGGCAACGGTGGCAATGATATGCTACATGGCAATTTGGGCGATGATTTTCTTTATGGTGGTGAAGGTAACGACATCTTGGAGGGCAATGCAGGGCATGACACCTTATTTGGCAATGAGGGCGATGACATACTCATTGGCGGTGATGGCAATGATTGGCTAGAGGGCGGAGAAGGTGCTGATACCCTCATCGGTGGTCTTGGCGATGACGTGTATATTGTTGATGAATTTGACACCTACCTTGAAGAAGGCAAAGACTTAGAGGGTGGTTATGACACCATTCACATCGCCTCTGATTTCGATTTGTCTGCCAATAACTTTGAGGCGGCAACCTTGCTAGGTGATGGTAATTTTAATGTTATTGGTGATGAGTTTGATAACATCATCACGGCGAATGGTGGTAATAATCATTTGACTGGTGGTCTGGGTAATGATACTATTTATGGCAATGCAGGTGATGACACTCTTTATGGTAACGAAGGCAATGACACTCTTTATGGTGGTGATGGCGATGACCACTTAGACGGCGGCATGGGTGCCGA
>NZ_MXAP01000035.1:5307-26554 GCF_002027555.1 Moraxella equi | reverse complement strand
AGTTGAGAGTGGGGTATAAATTATCTTTTAAGTTATCTTTTAAATTATCTAAATTATCAATCAAGCTCATCAAGCCACGCCATTTGAATGGCTTCTAATATCGCTTCATTGGATTTGTCAGGTTCGCCCACAAAGTCGTCAAGCTCGCACACATAGCGGTGCAAGTCGGTAAAGCGGATATATTGTACGTCTACATCGGGGTGCTTTTCGGCAAGGGCAATGGCGATGTCTAAGCTGTCGTGCCAGTTGAGTTTCATAAAAAACCTTTTTAAAGACAAATTCACGCAAATTTTAACAAAATTTTTTAATCAATGCTATAATAACCGCCATTTTTATTTATCATTGTTAAATTATGAGCGTACAGACCCACAACCCCCAAACCCAAAACGGGCAAAAAAAAGGCAAACCACAAATCGCCAAAGCCGACCCCACCAATCCGCACCTAACGCCGATTGACCGTGAGATTTTGACCCCGCCAAACGGACACAAAAAAGTGCTATTACACTCATGCTGCGCCCCTTGCTCAGGCGAGGTCATGGAGGCGATGCTTGCCAGCGGGATTGAATTTACCATTTATTTTTATAACCCCAACATTCACCCCAAAAAAGAGTATGAGATTCGCAAAAACGAGAACATCGCTTTTGCCGAAAAGCACGGCATACCGTTCATTGATGCTGACTATGACATGGATAATTGGTTCGCTCGTGCCAAAGGCATGGAGCAAGACCCCGAGCGTGGCAGACGCTGTACCATGTGTTTTGACATGCGATTTGAACGCACCGCCCTATACGCCCATGAGCATGGCTTTCCTGTGATGACAAGCTCGCTTGGCATCAGCCGCTGGAAAAACATGGCTCAAATCAACGACTGCGGACACCGTGCCGTCGCCCCTTATGAAGGGCTTGATTATTGGGATTTTAACTGGCGTAAAGGCGGTGGCAGTAGCCGTATGATTGAGATTAGCAAGCGTGAGCATTTTTATCAACAAGAATACTGTGGCTGTGCTTATTCGCTCCGTGATACCAATAATTTTCGCCGTAGCCAAGGGCGTGAACCCATTAAAATCGGGGTGAAATATTATGGTGATGATGAGTAAATAAGCCATTAAGACCAAAAGACCGTTTGATGACGGTCTTTTTTGCGTCTTTTTGTTTACATCACTTACATAAATTGCTTATTTATAAAACTTATTAATAATTCAATTACACAAAATTATTTTAACTGATGAATGTCGTGTTATGATGAATTAAATTTTTATGATAATAGGAAATCATCATGACCATCAGCAATTATCACATTTATCCAACCGCCATTTTGCTTGCTGTGCTGTTTTTTGGCATGGCGATTTGGCAGGGCAACAGCTTATGGGGAGCGTTGGCGGGGGTAAGTTTGGTATTTGGCAGTCGTAAGCTAGACTAATTGGGCTCTTATGATGACTCGTCTTAGCTTCTAGCGGTTTGGTTTTCAACCGTATTGGATTGTTGTGATTTTTAAATCACAATAAATTTTATCAATCATCATTTAGAATTCATCAAGTTTTTTCAATTTAAAAAATCAAATCAAAACATCAAATTATTATAATTTACCAAATCATCAATCCTGCCTATAATAGCTCCATAGATTGACAAACCAAGCAGCAGCAAAGTTCAAGCCAGCAATCCAAGCTAGCAATGAGTGTCATTTGTGTTGTTTACATACGCTAACCGACAAGCATGCCGTTCTTTGTTATACTTATTCTGTCATACTTTGATATCGTAACACACCCTAACCATAGGATTTATCATGACTGATACCCCAAAATGCCCCTACTCAGGCACACCGCTTACCATGAGCAACGGAGCCCCTGTTGTCGATAACCAAAACTCATTGACCGCAGGTGCCAGAGGCCCCCTACTTGCCCAAGATTTGTGGCTGAACGAAAAACTTGCCGACTTTGCCCGTGAAGTCATTCCAGAACGCCGTATGCACGCCAAAGGCTCAGGGGCGTTCGGGACGTTCACCGTAACGCATGACATCACCAAATATACCCGTGCCAAGATTTTTAGCGAAATCGGCAAAAAAACCGAAATGTTCGCCCGTTTTACCACCGTAGCAGGCGAGCGTGGAGCAGCGGACGCTGAGCGTGATATTCGTGGTTTTGCCCTAAAATTTTACACCGAAGAAGGCAACTGGGACATGGTTGGCAACAACACGCCTGTATTCTTCTTGCGTGACCCAAGAAAATTTCCCGACCTAAACAAAGCGGTCAAAAGAGACCCCAAAACCAACTTGCGTAGTGCCACCAACAATTGGGATTTTTGGACACTACTGCCCGAAGCGTTCCACCAAGTTACCATTGTCATGTCCGACCGTGGCATTCCTAAGTCTTACCGCCATATGCACGGCTTTGGCTCGCATACGTATAGCTTTATCAATGCTGATAATGAGCGTTTTTGGGTCAAATTCCATTTTCGCACCCAGCAAGGCATCCAAAACCTAACCGATAGCGAGGCCGAAGCGGTCATCGCCAAAGACCGTGAGAGCAATCAGCGTGATTTGTTTGATGCCATTGAACGTGGCGATTTCCCAAAATGGAAAATGTACGTTCAAATCATGCCAGAAGCAGATGCAGATAAAGTGCCTTATCACCCATTTGACCTAACCAAAGTTTGGCCAAAAGGCGACTATCCTTTGATTGAAGTGGGCGAATTTGAACTTAATAAAAACCCAGAAAACTTCTTCTTAGATGTTGAACAATCCGCCTTTGCCCCAAGCAACTTGGTTCCTGGTATCAGCGTATCGCCCGACCGCATGCTACAAGCTCGTCTATTTAACTATGCCGATGCACAGCGTTATCGCTTGGGTGTAAACCGCAACCAAATCCCTGTGAACGCCCCACGTTGCCCTGTGTACTCAAACCACAGAGACGGTCAAGGGCGAGTGGGCGACAACTATGGCGGACGTCCGCACTATGAGCCAAACAGCTTTGGACAATGGCAAGAACAGCCCCAGTACGCCGAGCCACCCCTAAAAATCAGTGGCGATGCCAAGCAGTGGGATTTTCGTGAAGATGACAGTGATTATTTTAGCCAGCCACGAGCCTTGTTTAATCTTATGACTGATGAGCAAAAACAAGCCCTGTTTGACAACACCGCAGGGGCAATGGGCGATGCGTTGGACTTCATCAAATACCGCCATATCCGTAACTGCCACGCCTGCCACCCTGATTATGGCATGGGTGTTGCCAAGGCGTTAGGCATGACGGTAGAAGATGCCATTAAGGCGTATGACACCGACCCTGCCAAGCATTTGGCGAGTTGTCTAAATCCCAAAGATTTTGCGTAAAAGTATTTAAAAATATGTTGCGTAAAATGTGTTAAAATAAAACCACTCTTAATGGGTGGTTTTTCCTTGCAAAAATTTTTTTGGTGTAGTAAAATTTACCTTGAAAGTAGGTAGCAAGTCAGTTAAGTTTGCCAATTCAACTGCCCATCTTGGGTTTGCGTACTGAATATGTCAGTGCGGATAGCTTTTATAAAGCACTTGGACAGAAATGTCAACTGCTTTATGATGTTAATTGCTGTGAATGCATTGAAACTTAGCATATTTATATCCTTTGATTTGATGATACATAGTATTATTATTCTACAATTGGGGTGCTTCTTCTGATAGAAGCGTAAGGTGCACTTACTGGCTGTTATGCGTACTCCGCCTACTTTCATTTTTTATTCTGCAACAATTATGAAATCAAAAAAAATCAAAGACCCCTCTTGGTTTAAACTAAAAAGATACCCTCATATCGGATTGCCAATCACTTCTAAAAGCAAAAATCAAGTAATTCGCTATATTACCAATCCTGAAAAAATAGCCAAACATGCGTTTTGTCCTTTCATTCATACACAAATAATCACGCCTAAATTTCGCAAACAGTATGACCAAGACGGCAATATATTACACAATGGTAAGCGTGTACGCCTAAAACCCAAGGTGCGTGATATTTATTATGCCAATCATTGGGATGCTAATATTTTTGCTTATTATGCTTATCTTTTGCAGATTCATTACGAAAAACAGTTAAATCAAAACAATCTTGGCGATGTGGTAACTGCTTATAGAAAAATAACTACAGTAGATGGTTCGGGTAAATGCAATATAGATTTTGCCAAGGAAGTTTTTGATGTTATAAAACACCGTGCACAACAAGAAGAACTGACAGTCATCGCAGTAGATATAGAGGGATTTTTTGATAATCTTGACCACGCCTTATTGAAAAATGCCTGGAAAAGCGTGCTAGGATTAAAAGAAAACGACACTCTACCCAAAGACCATTATAATGTCTATAAGGCAATTACTCAGTTTTCATACATAGATTATAAAAAAATATTTGAATTATTTAAAGAGAAAATTATTCTAAATCATGAAGGAAAATACAAACAAAAATCAATTAAAAAAATTACGCATCTATATTCGCAAGAGGCAGTGGCTTTTTGTGAACTAAAAGACCTTAGATATATTCGAAGCAAAGGATTTATCTATAGTCAAAAGCATAAAAATATAAAACAAAAATTACATAAAGGTATTTGCCAAGGCTCTGCTATTAGTGCAACTTTAGCAAATATTTATATGATTAATTTTGATACCTATATTCATCAAGAAGTACAGAAACTTGGCGGAATATATAAGAGATATTCTGATGATATTGTGATTGTTTGTAATAGCTCTCTTAAAAATGAGATATTGGTATTATTAGAAGATTCAATATCTAAAATTACCAAGTTAAATATTAAACAAGAAAAAACCCAAATATTTTATTTTTTTAAAGAAAATAATAGCATTAAGTGTCTGCAAGAGTTGGGTGGTCAAATTAATAAAAATAGCTCAAACAAAAAATTTGAATACTTAGGATTTAGTTTTGATGGTGTAAATATCTATCTCAAAAATCAAGCTTTAGCACAGTATTATATAAAAATGAGTCAAGGCGTTAAACGCTGTAAATATTACTCTAAAAGAATTCAAAATGATACGAAAGGCAGGCTATTTATCAATCGATTACATGATAGATATTCATATCTCGGTAAAAAGAAATCAAAAAGATACATTAGACAATTAAATACAAAAGATAAATGGGTTTTTCAGCGTCAGATTTGGGGTAATTTTTTAGGTTATGCTTACAATTCGGCAGAAATCATGCAATCTAATAAAATTCGCCATCAAGTTAGAAGACATTGGAAAATACTCAATACTAAAATTAAGAAATAGGCTTATGAAGTTTATTTTAAAAAAAATTTTAAATAATTATTCTTTATATCAATATAATAGAAAATTTTTTTGTATATATTTTTAACAGGAGTTTTTATGAGAAAATATCTATGTATCGTCCTAATGCTTGCTACACCTGCTTTTACTAGTAATTGGGTTTAAACGGACGAAACCAATAACTTTAAAGAGTATTTAGACAAAGACAGCGTGCGTGTCAAGTCTTTTACAGGCGGTGGGTAATATGTTAGTGTGTGGATAAAAACTATCTAAAATTTAGACGGTAAAAGCTACTGGCAAACAAAAATTCTTAATCATTATGACTGCGTTGCTCGTAAAAATGACTTTGATAATATCATTCATTATAACAAGCAAGGCAACAATGCAGACAGTTATGAAGGTTATGTATCCATTTATCCCTCAAAAGACTGGTACAGAGTGATTCCTTATAGGGCAGGCGAGAGCAAACTTTGATTATGTCTGCTCACAAGCGGGGCAGTAAATAAAATCCGCTTTATAAAAAAGCGGATTTCTCTATAAATCCATTTAAACAAACTCCCCAAAAAACTCATCAATATACCCCACAGGCATATCAGCAAGCGTATATCGCCATTTGGGGTTTTTGTCTTTATCAATAAGTAATGCACGCACCCCTTCTTTAAAATCGCCGTGATTGACACAATGTGTCGCCACGACCGTTTCTAAATCAAAGACTTGTTTTAAAGAAAAGTCTTTTTTGGTCGTTTTTAAATCATGATAAATTTTAAAGGTAATCGCCTTTGTCGTATCCGAGCCATTTTTATAAATGTCTATGGCGGATTTAATAAAATCATCATCGCCTTGATAATTCATTAAAGCATTGTCAATCGCTAATAAATCGCCTTGATTCATCAGATGATTGATTTCATCAAATGACTTTAATAAAATGCTCTCGCCCAATATCGATTTATCATGAAATTCATTTAAACAAGCGGATAATAAATGATGATTGGTATGATTATCCTTAAAATCAATTTGACAAATACGACTTAGCACGTCATCAAATCTATCATGACCGATTGCAAAATCCGCCACGCCAAACGCATGAGCGTCCGCCCCTGTAAATCTTGCCCCTGTCAGCCCCAAAAATAGCCCTATCTTACCCGCCAAATGATTTAAAAAGTACGATGCCCCTGCGTCAGGAAACAGCCCAATGGACACCTCAGGCATTGCCATGAGCGTGCTGGCGGTAACAACCTTATGACTAGATGCCGTAAACAGTCCCATGCCACCGCCCATCGTGATGCCATGCCCCCACGCCAAAATGGGCTTGGCATAGGTGTGCATGTCGTGCATAAGCCCATACTCGTGAGTAAAAAAGTCGTGAGCAGTCGTGCCACTCGCTCCGCCATAGAGTGCCTTGATGTCGCCCCCTGCACACAGCCCTTTGTCGCCTATGCCGTGTAGCACCACGACCGCCACGCTGTCATCATCTGCCCATGTATCTAGGTGTGTGCGTGTGGCTTTGACCATATCTAGGTTTTGGGCGTTTAGGGCTTTGGGGTTGTTGAGCGTAATGATGCCGATGTGTTTGCCGTGAACGGTTGGGGCTAGGCGTGCCAAAATCGTGTCAGTCATGAGAAATTCCTTTTAATGGTTGAAAATAAGGATTTAATATAACAAATTTAAACCGTCAAATCAATATTTTTAAATTGAAAAATTGCACCAGTTATTTTATAATCTTTTTATCTTTT
Source organism: Moraxella equi (assembly GCF_002027555.1). Taxonomy (GTDB): domain Bacteria; phylum Pseudomonadota; class Gammaproteobacteria; order Pseudomonadales; family Moraxellaceae; genus Moraxella; species Moraxella equi. The sequence continues at coordinate 19,586 of NZ_MXAP01000035.1, read as the reverse complement.
AAACTCATTTAATCATTGGAAAATATCATGTATTGTTTAATATCCCCTGCCAAAAACCTAGATGAAAAAACCGCCATTCCATTTAATGTAGATAGCCATTTAAGCGAACCCATGCTTATCAATCACGCCATAGAGTTAATGAAAACCCTAAAAAATAAAGACGTGATAGACTTACAAGAGCTTATGGGCGTATCTGCAAAAATCGCCGAATTAAATGTCGTCCGCAACCAAAATTGGACTTATCCTTTTGATGATAATAAAAAGCCTGCCATTTATCTGTTTGACGGTGATGTTTATGCAGGATTGGACGCTTATTCATTAAACACCCATGAGATTTTATATTTAAATCAGCATTTAGGGATTTTATCAGGGTTATATGGCATTTTAAAGCCTTTGGATAATATGCTACCTTATCGGCTAGAAATGGGTACGAAATTAAAAACACCCCACGCCGATGATTTATACGGCTATTGGGGCGATGAGATTACTGATGTGATAAATCATAATATCAAAAACAGCGGTTCTGATGTATTGATAAATCTTGCTTCCAATGAATACTTTAAAGCGGTTAATACTGCCAAAATCAACGCCGACATTATCACGCCCAAATTTTTAGACCAAAAAAACGGGCAATATAAAATCGTGAGTTTCTACGCCAAAAAAGCCCGTGGCATGATGATGAATTTTTGTGCAAAAAATCAAATCACAAACCCCGATGAGCTAAAAGACTTTGACATGGACGGTTATTATTTTGACGAAAAAGCAAGCAGTGATGATGAATGGGTGTTTAAACGAGATGAACAGATTTAACAGTATTTTTTAATAAATTATTTAATTTAAATTAACAATTATTTATTGTAACAACGCAAAAATTACCGCCACTTTGCCCAAAAAAGTGCTAAAATAGGCGAAATTTTGGTTGTAAATTTAGTTATTTTATCACATTAATTTTAGTTGAAAAAAGGTAATTCTTATGGCAAAAGCACCCAAAGAAAAAGACGAAAACATTGAAGGCAATAAAGAAAAAGCGTTGCAAATGGCATTGGCTCAGATTGAAAAGGCGTTCGGCAAAAACACCATCATGAATCTGGGCGATGAGTCTATCAAGGTAGATGTCGAGACGATTTCCACAGGCTCGCTTGGGCTGGACATTGCTCTGGGGATTGGCGGTTTGCCAAAGGGGCGTATCATTGAGATTTTCGGGCCTGAAAGCTCGGGCAAAACCACGCTCACCCTACAAACGATTGCCGAATGCCAAAAACAAGGCGGAAAATGTGCGTTCATTGACGCAGAACACGCCCTAGACCCCATTTATGCCAAAAAATTGGGAGTAAATTTGAACGAACTTATGGTATCTCAGCCCGACAACGGTGAGCAAGCCCTTGAAATCGTGGACATGCTTGTGCGTTCTGGGGCGGTGGATTTGATTGTGGTGGACTCGGTTGCTGCCTTGACCCCAAAAGCTGAGATTGAAGGCGAAATGGGCGATAGCCACATGGGTCTGCAAGCACGTCTGATGAGCCAAGCCTTGCGTAAAATCACAGGCAACGCCAAACGCTCTAACTGTATGGTGATTTTCATCAACCAAATCCGCATGAAAATCGGCGTAATGTTCGGCTCACCTGAAACAACCACAGGCGGTAATGCCTTGAAATTTTATGCGTCTGTCCGCCTAGACATTCGCCGTATCGGCTCGGTCAAGGACAAAGAAGAAATCATCGGTTCTGAAACCCGTGTCAAGGTCATCAAAAACAAAATGGCTCCCCCGTTCCGCCAAACCGAATTTGACATCATGTATGGCGAAGGCATTAACCGCTTGGGTGAGATTGTGGACATCGGGGCAGGCCTTGACATCGTGGGTAAATCAGGGGCATGGTACAGCTATGAAGGCTCAAAAATCGGTCAAGGCAAAGCCAATGCCTGTCAATTTTTGGCGGAAAATCCAGCCATTGCCCAAGAGATTGAAGCCAAAATCCGTGAGCTAAAACTTGCCAATGTCGTGCCAGTCGCCCCCAGCGATGATGATGGCGAAGTGCCTGAATATATCGAAGGCATGGACGACTAATTTTATGGTCAAACCCATAAAAATACAAACCTTAGATGACATTTTGGCAGACATAGGACAACCTGTGTCTGCTAAAACTTTTGATAAAAAGAGTAATAACAGCGATAGCACGGACGATAAAAATACCAAAAAAGCGGATAAAACGAACGATAAAAACAGCAACAAACAATCCGATGATAATTTTTTATCTGATAAACCAAAAGGTTTAACCGACCCTGCCAAACAATCTTTTAAAAAATCTAAAAAAACAGTTAAAAACACCCAAAATTCCAACTCCCAAACCGATACGCCAACACCCACACGCAAACGCAACTCCCAAACAAGCGATAATCAGCCGTCTGCGGTAGGTTTGTTATTAAAAGACGACAGTCAAACGGTGCTTGATGATAATTCTTTAAAATTATTAAGCCAAGTGGAGATTGAAAAATTACAACTTCCCGACAAAGAAACTCGCTATTTGCGTTGGCTTGCGTTTTATTATTTATCCAAAAAAGAATTATCACGCTACGAGCTCAAAGCCAAACTCATCGCCAAAGACTGCGACCCACAGACGGTGGATGACTTGCTTGATGAATTTGCCGAAAAAGGTTATCAGTCCGACACACGCTGTGCGACCATGCTCGTGCGTGAAGCGGTACGCAAAGGGCGTGGCGTGCGGTATCTGACGGATAGCCTAAAAAAAGCAGGGCTTGATGTCAAGGCGTTTGGCAGTATAGATGAACTTATCGCCATGAGTGATGTGGATAGTGTGGCGGACGGCACGATTTTGGACGATGACAACAAGGGTGATGACAGGGACGATGAGATAGACTGGCTCAAACTTGCCGTAGAAGCTCGCTGTAAAAAATATGGCGACACAATCCCAAAAGACCCCAAAGAAAAAGCCCGCCAACTGCGATTTTTGCAGTATCGGGGCTTTGAGATGGGTGTGTGTTTTGATGCGTTAAAGATGAATTTGGGGGATTTTGAATAAAGGTGATTTTGAGTAAAGTAGTCAGACTTGCCTATCACGGTAATCCATCAGCCCTACCCCTACCACTTCTAGAAGCTGTGAATCTTGGTGTGTGGCAACGGTGCGAATGAGTCGTGACGGCGAGTGCGTGAGCGTATTGGTTAGGCGATGAGCAAATTCATCTAGCACCGTCATCATGTCATCACCCTGTGCCAGACGGTGTTTGGCATGCGATAACAGTCGGCTTTTATGCTCGTTTGCCATCATGCGATAATCGGCAATATAACGTTTGGCGGACAGCAGTTGCATTTGACTCTCGATACTTAGGGTCAGCTGACTGACCATCAGCTCCGCCTCTACCGCCGCTTGTTTTCGCTCTTCTAGGTTACCTGCGATGACATGCTGTAAGTCATCCACCGAATACAGATAGACATCATCAAATCCGCCCACCGCAGGGTCGATGTCTCGTGGCACTGCCAAATCCACCAGTAGCAACGGGCGATGACGACGCACCTTTTGGGCGTGCTTGACCATCTCTGTGCTAATCAGCGTCTCCATGCTACCGCTACAACTGCTCACCACATCGGCACGGCTTAGCACCTGCCCGAGACTATCTAGCCCCACGCACTCAACATGCACCGACCGCCCTGCATTTTGTGCCATTTGCACCAGCTCATCTTTGAGTAGTTCGGCACGCTGTGGACTGCGATTGGCAATGATGATATTTTTCATGCCAAGGCTTGCCACGTTATGAGCGACAAGGCGGTTCATCTCGCCTGCCGCCACCATGAGTAGCGTGGTATTCTCTGGCTTGTCAAATATCTGCGTGACCAGTTTGGCGGTTGCAAACCCTAACGTCACCGCCTGCTGTCCGACCTTACTGTCGCGGCGGACACTGCGTGCTGACGCAAAAATCTGCTGAGTGAGCCAATGAAAATCACTGCCCACCCCACTCACTGCCTGCGACTGCGACACCGCTTGTCTGATTTGCCCCAGAATCTGTGGCTCGCCCAGTATCATTGAGTCTAGCCCTGACGCCACACGAAGCCAGTGGTTCAACGCACGGTTATTTTCATAAATGTACAAAAAAGGCGAAATGTCATCTAGTGCCACGCCCTTGAACTCGGCAAGCCACGACCGCACTCGCCCCGCCTGCGCGCTCACATCATCATCGTCAGCGACCGCTTGCCACTCATCGTCAAACCCCACATAAATCTCACTGCGGTTGCAAGTAGAGACGATGACCGCCCCCGAGACCGACTCATCAAGACGGCGAATGTCAATAATCGCCTGTGGCAAATCCGAGCCAAAAGACAACCGCTCTCGCAGGGCGACAGGGGCGGTTTTGTGATTAACTCCGATGACGGCTAATTTCATGACAGGCTATATTTGGTAGGTAAAAATAAACGGACAGATGATGAAACGGATTATTATAACACCATTTGCCAAAAACACACAAAAAATGGGGGTTTTTATGAAACTTTTCAATCAAAACACACACTTTGACAAAATCAATCGTTTTAAATAGGTGATTTTCTTATGTTAAAATACACCTATTTAAAACACGCTCCACTCCTCAAAACCCAACCCACAAACAATCCTAGGTTAGGATATGATGAGTTTTAAAAATTATCACTCTTTTCCTTTTTTATCCTTGAAAAAATCCACCCCATCCCCATTTAGAATAACATAACAATAATAATCATAACCCCTTTCCTCAACCCACTGCCCCTCCTTCAGTGGGTCTTTTTTTGCCTGCATATAAAATTGATGAATTATTGTACAGATTTATTCTATTGCTATACTACACTTAATTTGTACCAATGTTTTTGGTAATTTTTACATTAAAATTGTTTCAAAACATTGCAACTTTTTGGTATTTCGTCTTATAATAAGGCACTTTATCCATCGATTTTTATCATGAGTGCAACGCCAAATATTGGGCGATCTCATCAGAGAACTAAGCCCACTTATAAAAAACGCCTCATCCTAGTGCTGTGCGTGTTGGCACTTCTGCCCCTTGCCGAGAAAACCATGTCCACGGCACAGGCAGGGGTTTTTGACTCATTGCTAAAAATTCTCCTGCCCTTTTATGATGATGACCGCAGTCTTGGCGATAATCCACCCCAAGACACCAATAAAGACACCAGTGAAGGCATGCCACAGACGGCAGAACCTGCCTTTGCACCTATCGCCCCATCTACACCCGATGAGCGTGATGAGCCTAACATAGAAGAGCATGGCGAGTATATTGATGACGGCACCGATGATGATTACCTGCCCAATGCCGACACGGTAGACATCCCCGACATCATCTTTGATGACATCCTAAACGCCCACGACAGCACGCCCATGCTTGGCTATCCTGATTTGTACGCCCTGCTGTCGGCTGAGTTTGGCGTGGATAGGGGGCAGATTGGTGAGTCTTTGACCATCTATAAAGCTGAGAGCTTTACCGCCAATGCCACAGCCGTCTTTGAGCGTGCATTGGCACTGTCCATCGAGTACGAGACCCCCGAACAGTCGCTTGCCTTTGCTCGGGCGTGGCAACGCCAAAACCCTGAGCATATCCCTGCGTGGTTCTATGTCGCCCATCTGGCTCTAAAAGCAGGCGACTATCATGAAGCCAGTACCATGCTGGCGATGATTTTAGATGATGATGAAAAGGCAGATTTGACGGGGATTTTGACAGGGATTTTTCCACAAAACCCTGACGAACAGCGACAGCTTTTTACCGCCCTGCAAACCATGGAAGACGACAATCCATCGCTATCAGTACTGCGAGCAGGTCTTTTGCTACGCCTACAAGACTACGCCCCTGCTTTGGCTTACATCAACAAAGCCCTAGAAGATGAACCCGATAACCTTGCCTTTATCACCCTAAAAATCGACATCCTAAAAGAGAGCAGACAAGAGTCCGCCATGTGGGCGTTTATCCGCCAAAAAGTCAAGGAGTTGCCCACCATCAAAGAGCTACACCTGTACGAGATTCGCCATGAGATAGACATGGGTCAGCTTGGACGGGCGTGGGATTTACTACAAGTGGCAAACCGTCAAACCAAAGACCCCGATGTTGCCCTGCTGACCGCCTTGGTCGGGCTAGACATCGGCAAATATGAAAATGCCCGTACGGTCTTGACCCCCTTGCTTGACGTGCCTGCCTTTAATAGCCGTGCCAATTACTACCTTGCCATCAGCTACGAACGCTCGGGCAACCTTACCCTTGCCAAAGAGCATTATGAAAAGGTCAAAGACTACGAGCATGTGTTAGACGCTCGCACCAAAGTGGTCGGCTACTATCTTGCCAAAGATGACGTGGACAAAGCGATTGCCACTTTGGTGCGACTGCGTGATGACTTTGAGATTTATGCCATTGACAGCTATCTGCTTCATGCCGAGATTTTGCTACGTCAAGACAAAAAAACCGAAGCCCAAAACCTGCTTACCGTCGCCAATCGTGAATATCCCGATGATGACCGCCTGCTCTTTGCCAGTTTTCAGCTTTTGCAAAATGAGCTTAGCGATGATGACAAACGCTTTGCCATCGATAAGCTCTTGGAGCTTGACCGCATGAACCCTACATATCGTCTAGCTGACATCAAACTTCGCCTAAGCCAAAACCCCAACGACCTATCAGCACTCGAAGAGGCGATGAGCCTTGCCCAAATCAGCTCGGACGACCCCAATTACGACCCACAGTTACAGCTTGAAGCTCTTATCGTACTTGGCAATCACGCCCTATCACAGGGCAACTATCGGGCGGTGCTGGACTACCTAGAAATGCCCTATGAAGTCGCCCCCGACCTAAACGCAGGCATAACCCTACTGCGTGCCTACCAAGGGCTTGGCGAGTCTGATAAGGTCGATCGCCTGCTTGCCGACCTACAAAACCGCTTTGCCTTTGGACAAAATCGGACAGGACAGGAAGTGCAGGAATATTAGGGTTTGGGAATGATTTTTGGATAAATGATTTGCCCTATATATCCAAATTTTAACATGTATTTTTATTTGACAATGCCTTATTAAATTAACTCTTAAACAACTGTTAAACAACTTTAGAAAAATCTTTTTAACCATCATTTAAGCAAAAGACAACTTATGTCCCATTCTCAACTTTATATAAATGATTAATTTATCAAGGGCGAATACGATTCACCTCTACAATCCAAAAAAATAATTATGGGACAATCAATAAGTTACCATTTTAAGTGGAGAATTAAGTAACATCTTGTATTTAGCCCAATCTTTGTTTTAAATAACTTTTAAAAACTCTTTAGCACTCATTATTCATTAGGGCGTGTTGAACATTGATAACATTTTTATAAAATAAGATGAAAATTTAACGTTTCAATCTATTTTTGCATGAAAAATGGCTAAATCTTGTTTTTCTGCGTCAAAAACTTGGCTTGATAGAATAACTATCAATCTCAAGTTTTTTCCTTGAAAAACGTGCGATTTTTCTCATTTTTCATGGCAAATACCAATATTCAACACACCCTAATTCTTTACTCATCATTATTTACCATTTAATCATCAGGAAGCTCATGAAATTTATCCGCCCCCTTATCCTTACCCTAATCGCCACAGGCTCACTCACCGCTTGCCAAACCCTGCCCAAGACCGCCCCTGTCATCAGCGAGCAGGTTCATGATGATGTCCTACGCTTTGCCATCATGGGTAAAATCGGTATCACCACAAACACCGCCAACGGCAAACAGGCAGGCAGTGCTTTTTATAACTGGGGGCAAGAAGATAAGCGCTTTGCCATTGACCTAACAGGGGCGTTTGGCATGGGGGCAACCCAAATCCGCTATGACGGACAGCAAGCCACACTCACCAACGACAAAGGCGAGATACAGGCAGACAGCCCCGAAGAGTTGCTCCAAAAAGCCACAGGATGGCACGCCCCCATCAGTCATCTGCCCCACTGGATTGTCGGCAAAACCGCCCAAGGCGACACCGACAGTCAGCAGGACGAGCAAGGCAGGCTCACCCAAAGCACCAATGACGACTGGACAGCCAGTTTTGAATACCCCAAAAACAGCCCACGTCCCAGCCGTCTTATCATCAATCACACCGACGGACATCGTGTGGTGATGACCATCGTTTATCCGAATTGATATCATGAGTCAGCTTACTTTATTCTCGCCTGCCAAACTCAACTTGTTTTTGCACATCACTGGCAGGGCGAACAACGGTTATCATCATCTGCAAAGCGTTTTTACCGCCATCGATTTTGGCGACACGCTCTCTTTTCGCACGTCCACGAGCCAAAAGCTTGTGACCTTGATAGGGGCAGATGAGCTGACCGACGACATCAATGACAACCTTATCGTCAAGGCGGTCGAGACCCTAGCCAAACGCTATCCTGCTTATGCCTCATCCGTCCAAATCGTCCTAGAAAAGCACATCCCCACAGGGGCAGGACTGGGCGGGGGTTCGTCCAACTGCGCGACCACGCTCATCGCCATCAACGAGCTGTGGGGACTTCGGCTCTCTGCCGATGAGCTTATCAAGATTGGGGCGAGCCTTGGGGCAGACGTGCCGTTTTTTATTTTTGCCCATTTTCACAAAACCTCCGCCATCGCCACGGGCATTGGCGAGATACTAAGTGCCATTGACTTACCCGACTGTGGCTATCTGGTGTTACTGCCTAATGAACACGTCAGCACCGCCACGCTATTCGGCTGTGATGAGCTCAAACGGGACTGCCCTGTGTATAGCCATCACGCCCTATCGGGTGCCAACTTCTTTGGCGATAATGCCTTATTTACCAACGTCTTTACCCCGCTGGTGCTGGCACGCTCTGCCAAAGTCGCCCATGCCTTTGGCTATCTGTGTGACTTAGAGCACAAGATTGGCACCAAGGCACGCATGAGTGGCACAGGTTCGGCGGTGTTTTTACCCATTCCCTATAAGCTCAATGACACCGCCATCAACCACTTGATAGACAATGCCCCCTGCCCTGCACTCTTTGCTCGGGGACTTTACTAAATGGGCATTTTAAATTGATAAATTTCAAATACTTAGCAATTTATTTTAAAATTTTAAAAATTAACCCTTGCATAATTTTAATTTTTCGGTATAATTGTCCGCCTATATAGGGGCGTCGCCAAGTTGGTAAGGCATCAGGTTTTGATCCTGACATCCGTTGGTTCGAGTCCAGCCGCCTCTGCCATTTTCTGTAAATTTTTAAAAAATTTATCACACTTTATAGGGGCGTCGCCAAGTTGGTAAGGCATCAGGTTTTGATCCTGACATCCGTTGGTTCGAGTCCAGCCGCCTCTGCCATCTTCTTTTGGTTGAGAAGAGTAAAAAAGCCAGTTGAAAGACTGGTTTTTTTACGTTTGTTGTTTACACATTGCTATTTTACCGCGTTTGAGTCTTTGCAATGATGGTAAAAAATGGTAAAATAATCTTGCTAACCCCACTGTCCCAACCATAGGATTTTTTTCATGTCATATATGGCCGTCTTTTCAGGAAGTGCCAATCCTGAACTTGCTCAAACCGTCGCCAACCATCTTCACATCCCCCTAAGTAAGTCTGATATTACCCGCTTCTCTGATGGCGAGATTGCCGTTGAGATTAAAGAGAACGTGCGTGGTAAAGACGTTTTTATCCTCCAACCGACCTGTGCCCCGACCAACGACCATCTGATGGAAGTGGTGCTACTGGCGGACGCTCTACGCCGTTCTAGTGCAGGACGTATCACTGCCGTGATTCCTTATTTTGGCTATGCTCGCCAAGACCGTCGCCCCCGTTCGGCTCGTGTGCCTATCTCGGCTCGTGTGGTGGCAGACATGCTGTCCGTCGCTGGCATTGACCGTGTGATGGTGGTGGATTTGCACGCTGACCAAATCCAAGGTTTCTTTGACGTACCCGTGGACAACCTATACGCCACGCCCGTGCTACTTAGCGACCTAAAACAAAAAAATTATGAGAACATCATGGTCGTCTCCCCTGATGTCGGTGGCGTGGTGCGAGCCAGAGCCGTCGCCAAATCACTGGGTGATGTTGACCTTGCCATCATCGACAAACGCCGTGCCAAAGCCAATGAATCCGAAGTCATGCACATCATCGGCGACGTGTCAGGGCGTGACTGCATCATCGTCGATGACATCGTGGATACCGCAGGCACACTGTGTAAAGCCGCCCAAGCCCTAAAAGACAAAGGGGCAAAACGTGTGGTCGGCTACATCACGCACCCTGTACTCTCAGGCAAGGCACTAGACAACATCACAAGCTCCGCCCTAGATGAGATTGTGGTTACTGACACCATTCCTTTGACAGACGAAGCCAAAGCCTGCTCAAAAATCCGTCAAGTTACCATCGCATCAATGATTGCTGAGAGTCTGCGTCGTATCAATAACGAAGAATCCATCAGTGCGATGTTTGAGTATTAATATTCACAGATAGATTTAGACAAGCCCTCAACTTTGGTTGAGGGTTTTTCAACAGCAGCTTCTCCACGCCATCACTACCCCGATACAAAATCATTAACCTTGGCTTTTCTCCCAACCCATAAATAACCACCATTACAGCTCGCCATTTTAGGGCATGTTGAACATTGATAACATTTTAAAAAAAGTTTCATGAAAATCTTACCATCTGACAGTCAAACAATACCAAATACAACCATGCAAACTTGCCAACACATTATTTCATCACAAGGCGGAACATTATTTTTGAAAAAGACGTTTTCGATGATATGTTATATTATATAAAAATAGTGGTGATATTTAATGCATATATTTTATTCATTACCAAATACTATTTATTCAATGCAATATTAACCATCCATCTTTTAAGCGATACCATATCTTAATGTTTAAAAATAACAATTAATAGAAATTTGATAACTCATTGATTTTATTAAATAATAATAACAACATTTTTAAAACAAAATAAATAAAAAAATCATTTTATTATTTTGTCTTTTTATTTATTAAAAAAATTGGTTTGACATTACCAATAATTGCAATTGATAAAAATAAAACCAATAACCATTTTCAGATAAATCATATTAAGGATAAAAGGGCATTTATTTTTGGTTTTTCAATAAAAACACTTGTGCAGTACATATGCAAATACTATAATTATTCATATTTTATTCTTTGTGAGCCTTCTATTATGAAACGCACTCTTCTAACTTCATTGACCATCGCTTCATCTCTTGCTTTATTTGGCTGTGATAAGCCCAGCGAACCCACCAACTCAACTCCTGCAGAGACCGCAACAAGTACACAAGCCCCTGATACTACCAATCAATCTACCACAACCAATACAGAAGTCGTCTACACCATGGCGGTTGACTCCACCCTGCCTCCACTTGCCTTTAAAGATGAAAAAGGCAGTGCTATTGGTTATGACATTGATGTCATCAAAGCCATTGGCGAAAAACAAGGGTTTGACGTTGAAGTGATTTCTATGGGTTGGGATGGCATCTTTGAGCCCCTAAACCACGATACTTATGACCTTGTTGGGTCAGGGGCAGGTTGGTCTGAAGAGCGTGCAGCTGCATACGACCTATCGGGGATTATCATAGATGCTCGAGTTTCGGTTTTCCACCTAAAAGACAATACATCAGTTAATTCTCTTGCCGCCCTTAAAGGCAAAAAAATTGGCATTCCACAAGGTTCTTACCACAAGGATAGAGCCGTAGAATTGGCTGGTGGTAATGAGAACATCGCAGAATACCCAACTTCTTTCTTGGCAGTACAAGCACTTCTTAAAGGTGAAGTTGATGCCATCGTTGAGGATAACAATGTTGTTTTGTACTACGCCAATAATATCAAGAAAGAAAACCCTGCCTTTGACAAAGAATTGGCTAACATCAACATTGATGAACTTACCAAAATGGACGGAAAAGCAAGTGGTAATGTCTTTGTAATGAAAAAAGGCAACAAAGAGCTTACCGACAAAATCGATGCTGGTCTAAAACAAATCAAAGAAGACGGCACACTATCCAAGATTTACGAAAAGTGGTTTGGTGTTGAAGCGTCAGCAGAGCTTTTGAAGAATTAATATAAATCAATATCCTTAACCGCTCAATTTTTGGGCGGTTAAGGATATTGATTTGCGTAAATCGGTCAGGTGCCGGATAAGTGTTTAATTAAGTCGGTTGGTAAATAGTTTTCACAATCTCTACACTACAAGCCCCCCACACGCCATTTCCACCGCCTTGACAATTGCTAATGCCTTTTTGTTGGTTTCGTCCCACTCTGCCACAGGGTCTGAGTCCGCCACCACGCCTGCCCCTGCTTGGATATGGACTTGCCCGTCTTTTAGTACGGCGGTGCGAATGGCAATGGCGGTATCCATGTTGCCCGCCCAGCCCAGATAGCCCACCGCCCCACCAAACACGCTACGGCGAACAGGCTCCACTTCATCGATGATTTGCATGGCTCGGATTTTGGGAGCTCCTGACAGCGTGCCTGCTGGGAAAGTTGCACAAAATACGTCTAGGGCGTCCTTATCAGCTGACACCACGCCTTCTACGTTGCTTGCGATGTGCATGACCTGCGAGTAGCGTTCAATAAACATTTTATCGGTTACCTTGACCGTGCCAATGTCGCACACCTTGCCGATGTCATTACGCCCTAAGTCAATGAGCATCAGATGTTCAGCGATTTCTTTTTGGTCGGAGAGTAGCTCGGCTTCTAGTGCCAAATCTTCTGCCATGTCCACGCCACGACGGCGAGTGCCTGCCAAAGGTCGCACGGTAACTTTACGCTCATCGCCCACCGTCTCAATGCGAGAGAGAATCTCAGGCGACGCCCCCACGATGTGAAACGGCTCATCATTGGCAAGCTCGCCTTGGATAAGAAACAGATAAGGAGACGGATTTAGGTATCTCAACGCCCGATATACCGCCAATGGGTCGCCACTGTACTCGCCTGACAGACGTTGGGCAGGGACGACTTGCATGACGTCCCCTGCCTTGATGTATTCCTTAATGCGGTTTACGTCTGTGCAGAATTTGTTTTGTCCTGTTTGTGAGACAAAATGCGGTAGGGGCTGTTTTTTAACGGTCAAATCAGGCTTGTGCGAGAGCAGATTTTCAATAATATCAAGCTGTTTGACCGCTTTTTTGTAGCCGTCTTTGGCTTGTACGTCCGCATAGACCACGATAGATAGAGTGTGTTCTAAGTTGTCAAACACCACGACAGACGATGATAGGGTAAGCCACATATCAGGCAAAGCCAAAGAATTGAGCGAGTTTGACACGCCAACAGTCGGCTCAATCACGCGTATCATGTCATAACCAAAATAGCCCACGAGTCCACCACTAAATGCAGGTAACTCAGGCATTTCGTTTTGGCTTGGGGTTTTGTACTCCGCCATAAAGGTGCGGATAAAATCAAATGGGTCGGTGTCGTGCGTGGTCGTCTCGTCCTTGCGAGCATCCTTTATCACCACCTTGTCGTCATGATACTGGATAATAATGTCCGAACCCAGCCCAATCATAGAATATCTCGCCCAACGTTCACCCCCCACCACCGATTCAAACAGATAAGCGGACGCAAAAAATTTACGCAAATTGGCAAATACCGACACAGGCGTGGCATCGTCCATGAGACGTTTTTTGATAAGCGGAATGTGGGTGTAGCCTTGCTCGGCAAGAGCGTGAAAGTCGGATAAAGATAGCATGACAAGTCCTAAAAAATTTTTATTATTATAACCCAAAATGCGTGGCAAAAGACAATAAAAAAAACCGCCTAAGCTCTCACTTGGCGGTCATCATCAAATCAGCCCACTCACCACTGCCGACTGATACAGGAGTTTGGCACGGCTGCCCGTCCCACAAAACACCATGACAGGCTTGGGCAAATCAGACAACAGATGAGCAAATGCCGTCACCGTCTCCAAGTGCAAACTCTCGCCATCCACAGGCAAATGACGATAGGACAAGCCAACCTGCTCGGCACTTTGGCACAACTCGGCAGTCTTGGGCTGACCTGCCATCTCATCATCAAAACGCAAATTTATCAAACTCTTAAAACCCAGCTCGGACAAGGCTTGGCATTGACAAGGGTGGATTTGTTTATACAATGTGATGTTTGTGTGCATGTGATTCCCCATACTTGGTGATTTATAATAGGACTTATCTTACCCAAAAACAGACGGGCATTCAATGCTATTTTGACATAAGCTTATGAAAAAATTTTAAAATTTGGGGTGCTTTTAAAAATTTTGGAATAAGGGATGTAAAATTGATTAAAATTTAATCAGGACTATTTTCCAATTTTCAATTTTCAATTT
>NZ_MXAP01000035.1:0-5133 GCF_002027555.1 Moraxella equi | reverse complement strand
TCAATTTTCAAAAGATTATCAGTGGATTTGGCAGGCTGTCAAGTATTTTTTAAGGTGTTTACCGCCATGCCTGTACTTAAAAACACTTGACCGCTTAGTGCTGTGATGACAGGGGTGTGCATGAGAGCGTCCATGACGGGCTCTTTGATTTCGGTAAAGTGTAATTGCTTGTCATCCATGATGAGTGTGCGGTTAAAGTCGGCAAGCATTTCTTGGGCGGACAAATCCACGTGATTGACCGCCGTCATGATGACGACGATGTGGCGAGCGGTAGGATACTCACGGCAGATGTCATCTAGGGCGGTGCGGACGGTGGCGACATTGCCAAAATACAGGCTCTCATCAATGCGAATGAGTATCATGTTATCAAAGGTCTGTACGTCATGGCGATGGATGTTCCGAAAATGCTCGCTACCCTCAACCTGCCCCACGACCGCCATATGTACACGGTACGAGCGGTAGATGATGAGTGCAAAGCTGACCAGCAGCCCTGTGATAAGCCCGATGTTCAGCCCAAAGCCCACGCACGCCACAAAAGTCATGGCAAGGGTTAAGGCTTCGCTTTTGTCTTGGGCGTGGGCGACCCTAAAACTTGCCACATCAATCATGGCAATGGCGGACGCGATGATGACGGCAGAGAGTACCGCATAGGGTAGCCCCGTGATGAATTGCCCCAAAAATAACGCAATGATCAGCACGCCTATGGCACAGACCATGGACGATAGGGGCGTGTTCGCTCCGAGTGCAACATTCATGCTGGTGCGAGAGATACCGCCTGAGACGGCAAATCCGCCAAAGAGCGAACTTGCGATGTTGGCAAGTCCCAGCCCTTTTAACTCATGATTGGGAGCAAATGGCTCATGGCGAATGCGTGCCAGATTACCCGCCACACTGGCACTGGATATAAAGGCGATGAGTGCGATAAGCAGAGCAGACGGCAGTAGCGTGATGATGATGTCTAGACTCACCACAGGAAAGGCAGGCAGGGGCAGATGTGTCGGCAAAGGGGCAAGCGTGGCAATGCCGAGATTGGCAAAATCATACTGCCGAGCGATGATGATACTGATGCCGACGAGTACCACGATAAAAAAACGGGCGATGTGAGCATGGGCGGACTTAGGCAGTAGGCGATACAGCACGCCGTGCATGAGTGTGGGGCGGTAGCGGTTCATGAAGAGTAGCCCCAACGCCCCCAGTCCCAACATGGCGGTGGGTGCATGAAACAGTCGCTCCTGCCCTGCCATCTTGCCCATCATGTCAATGAGTCCATCGCCTGCCAAGGGCGTGCCGATGAGATGTTTTAACTGCCCCAAGATAATCAGCACAGACGCCCCACTGATAAAGCCACTTGCCACGCCACGACTGACAAACTGCATAATCCAGCCCAAACGTATCACATGGGCGAGCATGAGTAGCACCCCAACCATCAAGGCAAGCGTTACCGCCATCGCCTGATACTGCAAGCCCCCCAACGCATAGGACGACAACGCCCCTGATGTCATGATGGCGGTAATGGCAACAGGCCCGACGGCATTGACCGAGCTTGAACCAACATAGGCATAGACCATCGTTGGCACGATGGCACTGTATAGCCCCATGACAGGCGGCAGCCCTGCCAGCAGTGCATAGCCCAAACTTTGGGGAATGACCAGCACCGCCATCATCAGCCCTGTACTAAGCTCAGGCAAGGCACGCTTTGGCTCTGCCAATAAGGGGGCGAGCCATGTGGGGATTATGTTAAAAGCAGGTCGTTTGGTGAATGCCATGTCGGTACTTGTCTGTTATCTTGTTTAGTGAGCCTTCTCCCAATTCTCCCCCACACCAATCTCCACAACAAGTGGCACAGCAAATTCCACGTCCCAGCCTAAGCTTTTGGCGGTGTTGGTCAGCACGTTTTGCATGGCGGTTTTGATAAGCTCGCCTATCTCGTCGGCTTTATCGCTATCGACTTCAAATACCAATTCATCATGGACTTGGAGTAAAAGTTTGGCATGGTCTTTGGGTAGGACTTTATCCACGGCTATCATGGCAAGTTTGATGATTTCAGCGGCAGAGCCTTGTAGTGGGGCGTTAATGCTTGCCCGCTCCGCCCCTTGTCTTATCATGGCGTTTGATGAATTGATGTCGGGGGCGTAGAGCTTTCGTCCTAAAATGGTAGTAACATAACCTGTTGATTTGGCGTAACTTTTGGTATTTTCCATGTAGTCATGTATGGCAGGATAACGGGCAAAATACCGCTTGATGTAGTCCTTTGCCACGCCATTTTCTACGCCCAATTGTTTGGCAAGCCCAAACACGCCCATGCCGTATAGTAGCCCAAAATTCACCGCCTTTGCCGAACGTCTCTCGTTTGGCGTTACGTCTGATAGCTCCTTACCCATAATCTCGGCAGCGGTGGCGGTGTGAATGTCTAGGTTGTTTTTAAAGGCGTTAATCAAACTCTCATCGCCACTAAAATGAGCCATGAGCCTCAGCTCAATCTGCGAATAATCCGCTGCCATAATCACACGCCCTGTCGGTGCGATAAAGGCTTCACGAATGAGTCGCCCTGTGTCGGTGCGAATGGGAATATTTTGTAGGTTGGGGTCTGATGACGACAGTCGCCCCGTACTTGTCAAGGCTTGGTGGTAGCTGGTATGCACTCGCCCTTGTTTATCAGCGACTTTGGCAAGAGCGTCCGTGTAGGTGCTTTTGAGTTTGGACAGGCTTCTGTGTTCTAGCACCACGTCCACAAGCGGGTGGTCAATCTTGGCAAGTACTGCTTCGGACGTGGAATACTGCCCTGTTTTGGTTTTTTTACCGCCTGCTATGCCTAATTTGTCAAACAAAATCTCGCCAAGCTGTTTGGGGCTTGCCACGTTAAAGCTCTCGCCTACCAATTCAAACGCCTTTTGTTCTAACTGGCTGATTTGATTGTCAAAGGCAAGCGACAATTTACCCAAAAATTCGGTCTTTATCAAAATGCCGTCATGCTCCATTTGGGCTAAGATTTGGGCGGTGGGGATTTCTACTTTGTGCAAAAGGCTATTGGCATTGGTATCTTTTTGCAAATAGTCATCAAACACACTAAACAAGCGATAAGTAATGTCCGCATCTTCGCACGCATAATCGCTTGCCTTATCCATGTCCACTTTATCAAAGCTAAGCTGTTTTGCCCCTTTACCTGCCACGTCTTCAAAGGTGGTGGTATTTACGCCCAGATAGTGCCGTGCCAAATCGTCCATGTTATGCCGTGTCGCTACGCCGTTTATGACATAGCTCGCCAGCATCGTATCCATATGCCAATTAACCAGTTCAATGCCATATTTTTTAAAAACATGACTGTCGTATTTAATGTGCTGTCCAATTTTGCCGATACGCTGATTTTGTAAAATGGGTTTTAACTCATTTAAAACAAAGTCCCTATCTAATTGATTATCAAGCAAAATATCAAAATCGCCCGTATGCCCCACAGGAATATAATAACCTTCATAATTGGTTGTAGCGATAGAAATACCAACCAACTCTGCCTTTTGCCAATCAATGCTGGTCGTCTCGGTATCAATGGCAAAATAAGGCACGCTCTTTAATTTATCAATAAGCTTATGAAATTCATCAAGGGTAGTTATGGTTTTATAAGCACCTTGTTTCATGGGTAAGGGTTTAACGGTTAATTCATCACTGTTATCGGCTAAATTATCATTAAAAGGATTGTTTAATTCATTATCGGCATTGTCATTATTAAATAAATCATCAGTAACAGGCAACTCCGCCATTTTTAATAATGCCAACTGCTCTGCCATTTCTTTTTTAAATTCTAATGTCTTAAATAACTCATATAACGCTTTGGCACGTTTTATTTGTGTCTCTTTGTCATTGTCTAATTTTAATTCGTCAAATGAAATGGGCAGTTCTAGATTGGTAACAATCGTGGCAAGGGTGCGATTTAGGGGGATTTCGCCCTGATGTTCGTATATTTTTTGCCCGACCATGCCTTTGATATTGGCAAGATTTGCCAAAATACCGTCAATGTCGCCATATTCGGTCAAGAGCTTACTTGCCGTCTTCGCCCCAACTTTTGGGATGCCTGCAATGCCGTCCGATGAGTCGCCCATGAGCGTGAGATAATCGGCGATTTGGGTGTTGTGTACGCCAAATTTGTCAAATACGCCCTGTACGTCCGTGATTTTGTCCTTAAAGCTGTCTTCCAAAGTCACACAGTCATTAACCAGCTGTGCCATGTCCTTGTCGCCTGTGGAGATGACAACAGGGTAGCCCTGCATACAGGCGTTACGGGCAAGCGTGCCGATGATGTCGTCCGCTTCAAAACCGTCAATTTTGATGAGGGAAATACCCAATTTTTCAATCAAGTCATGAATATACGGAATCTGTACTCGCAAATCATCATCCATAGGAGGGCGGTGGGCTTTGTAAGCGTCCGATAATTCGTGGCGAAAAGTGGGGGCTTTGGTGTCAAAAGCGACAGCCATGTGGGTGGGCTTGTATTTTTTGATGAGCTTGCCCAAGGCATTTAGCACGCCACGAGTGGCATTGGTGGGCAAGCCGTCTTGGTTGGATAAGGGGGGCATGCCGTGAAAACAGCGAAACAGATAATACGAGCCGTCCACGAGAATGACAGGCGGGCGGTCTTTGTCAATGGCGGACGTGTCAAAAGTGGCAAGGTTGGGGATGTCGGTGTAGGTCATGATGTGATTTTTGTAAAAATTTGGGGTATTATACCTAAAATTACCCCTGATTGGAAAATTTCCCCATAAAAAAAGCCCTGATAATCAGGGCTTAGATTTACCGCTTAATTATATTGGGTGCATTCAACATCTTCATCACGGCAAAACATTTCATGGTGCTTGGCTTGGCACTGCTTTAAGACATCAAGGCGAGCCTTGCCACGGCTGGTATTTTCAGAACGGTAGGTGTCAGTAAACGCTTTGACCTTGCAGACATGAACACTGCTATTTTCTTTGACAGGCTCGGGATTTTCTTTGACAAGCACAGGCACTCCAACCGATACAGGTACAGATACGGGTACAGATACGGGTACGCTCACAGGTACAGGTACAATGACCGCCCCCGTATGAGTGGCATCAATGGGTGTCACGCAAGCAGATAATGATAAAGCTATACCAACCGAACCCA
>NZ_MXAP01000034.1 GCF_002027555.1 Moraxella equi | reverse complement strand
AAAGAGGGTTGAGGGGGTGGGGGAGAGTGTGGTATGATTTGCTTTTTTAATACCTGTTTTTTTAATTGTTTGTTTTTGATATATTGATGATTGACAACACTGCCTACCATAACACCCCTGAAGGGACAACGCTTGAGATGATTCCTGCTGGCTTTGTGCCAAGGCTTGGGGCGTGGCTTATTGATTTTGTTATCCGAGCTGGGGTGATGGCATTACTATCTTTTGTACTCAGCTTTTTTATGGAAGCAGGGATGGGTGTTTTGCTCTTGTGTTATTTTTTGATTGATTGGTTTTACATGGTATTCTTTGAGGTGTATCGAGGCGGACAGACCATCGGGAAAAAACAATATGGTATCAAAGTTTGTACAGATGATGGTATGGCGATGACCTGGCGAGCATCAATGATTAGAAATATATTGAGGGTAGCAGATTTTTTGCCGTTTATGTTTGTGTCTGCTGTGCTTTGTATGCTATTTCATCCACAGGGAAAGCGTTTGGGGGATATGGTGGCAGGCACATTGGTGGTGTATGTAAGTCATGAAAAACTCACTTTTGATATTCCCAAACGAAACCCTGTACTGCCAACCATGCCTTTATTATTCGATGAACAACAGGCGGTACTTGCCTTTGCAGAACGTACGGAGGATTTACCTAAGGAGCGTTGGTTGGAGCTTGCTCAAATTTTAATGCCTTTAACACATCAAGCTACCTCTTTAAAAGCTGGCGATGAGCTGATTGGTTTTGCCAATGCCATTATTGGGCGTGGTTTTGACAATCAAGCCCGAGAGATGGCACAATTTTCCCATCAAACTTCTGCCAAATCCACTTTGGAGGATTCATGAGTCAGCTTAACGATTTTGTGGCGGTAAAGCAAAGCACCTTTGTGGAGAGATTTTCAGCTTTATGGCAAGAATTTGACCGTTTATGCCAAGATAATGGCGTATTCATGGATGATGATATTTATACCCATCTAAAAAATCAAAAAGCACAAAACAATACCAAATCTACCAAAGCCATCATAGATAATTATCCATTAATTTCACTCTATCGACAAATTTGTGAACATCACGCTCTTGCCAAACAGCGTCATTACAGTCCGACACTGGTCAATGCTCTACATAAACGAGTCATGGTGGGGCATGAGCTGATTTATGGTGGTAAAAAAACGCACCAAGGCGGACTTTTACGGTTTATTTTTTATACATTTCCCGTCAGACTACATCAGTATGCCCATCTGTTTTGGTTGTCTTTTGCTTTATTTTATCTGCCGTTAATTATCATGGGTGTGACTTGTTATTTGAATGATGGGCTGATTTATAGTGTCATGGCAGATTCACAAGTTGCTCAGATGGAAGCAATGTACAATCCTGCCAATGGGCATATCGGGCGAGATAGCGACCGAGCAAGTGATACTGATTTGATGATGTTTGGGCATTATGTGCAAAACAATATTGGCATTGATTTTAAGATGTACGGATTGGGGATTTTTGCTGGTATTGGTACGATTTTTTTGACACTGTATAATGGTGTGGTGATTGGTGCGGTGGCAGGGCATTTGACTGGGGTGGGCTATGGTGAGACTTTTTGGCAGTTTGTCGTAGGTCATGGCTCATTTGAACTGACAGCAGCGGTTATTGCGAGCATGGCAGGGATTCGTTTGGGGTTGGGTTTGATTGCTCCTGCTCCGTATGGACGAAAAGACGCTTTGGTTGTGGCGGGACGTGAGAGTATTGAGCTACTGTGTGGGGCGGCATTGATGACGTTTATTGCGGCATTTATTGAAGCATTTTGGTCGTCATCATCGGCTGTGCCAAATATGGTAAAATACATCGTAGGGGCAATGCTTTGGGCTCTTGTGGCACTGTATTTGGTGCTGTGTGGGAGACGTTCATGAATTTGGATAAAATGACCGTCAATATCAAGCCTTTGCCCGCTTATCAGGCAATGGATTTGGGGCTGTCAATGGCTCGCCATTGGTATTATGACTTATGGCGGTTGTGGTGGATGTCACATGTGCCAGTGTTGTGTGCATTGATTGCCGTCATGGCTGGTCTTAATTATATTTTTTATGATGATGACGAGCTGTGGAGTTTGTTGTCTGTTGTATTGTTTTGGTGGGTTAAGCCTATCTTTGAGCGAGAGTTGGTCATTTATTTGGGTCATCGATTGTTTGATGATGATTTTGGGATGGATGATGTGAAGCGTGTTGCCATGCCTAGCGTGATGTTCTTGCTGATAAGACGTTTTGGACTTCGGCGAATGATGGTCATGCCTGTGCATCTGTTAGAGAGGCAGTCGGGAAAATTTGCCAAACAGCGTGTGACGGTACTGTCTCGCCGTCAGGACAGTGCCATTGGTTGGCATGCCATGGCTGTTTTTGTGGTGGAAATGGTGTTGTATGCGGTGAGTGTGATAGTCTTGACCATGATGTTTGGTCTTGGCAGTAGTTTTGGGGAGGGTGAACAAACTCAACTGCCAAAACTTTTGGTCATCGCCCTTGATGTGATGGTGTATGTGGGTGTGGTGGCAATGCTGACCCCGTTTTATGTCGCCAGTGGTTTTGCCATGTATCTGTGCAAGCGAAGTCTGCTTGAAGGATGGGATATTGAGATAGTATTTCGTAAATTACTGGCTCGTCATCACGCCATCAACAACAACCATGTCTCTACCAATACATCGAACCTAAGGCAGGATGAGCCATGATAAATCGTCTGTCTAGCCCTCTCTGCCACTTACCAAAGATGACCCTTATCGCCTGTTTGTGCGGACAACTTATCATAGGAGCGGTTGCCAACACGGGCGAGCTGTCACCTGAGTCGACCTCAGTCGTGGACAAATATCATGTCCCTGATGGCAAAACTAATGCCAATCCTGCCACTTCTGATAAGGTCAAGCAAGAGCTAAGTGACATCATAACATCTGAATCTTATAGTCAAACAACAACCCAAAGCCGATGGGAGCGAAATAAACCCAAGCAAAGCAAAGAGCCAAGCAAGTTTGGTGAATGGCTTGGCAAGTGGCTCGAAAAAATCTTTGGCGATGTGAACATGACGGGTGTCAGTCAGGGCATGGGCGTGATTGGCAAGGGGATTGCTTTGCTTTTTTTATTGGGATTGGCATGGTGGCTACACAAGACACGTCAGACATGGTTGGTGTGGTTACAAAGTTTTAAACATCCCAGTCCAAGCAAAGCACCTGTTGCCCCTGCCCCAGTCTGGCGTCCCGATGAGATGACTTGGACGGATTTACCGGAGGGTTCAAAATTAGTGGCGTTTTTAAAATCTCTGCTCAGTCAAGGGTTGTGGCTACCTGCCTTGTCTGCCTTATACCGTGGCACACTAAGAGAGATGGGGGTGCGACATCATCTGCCCATTGACCGTCATCAGACCGAAGATGAGTGTGCATGGCTACTGGCTCAAAGTGAAGCAGGCAGTCATGAGCGTGAGTATTTTGAACGACTCATCAAGCTTTGGCGTGCGTCAGCCTACGGGCAAAAAATCCCTCAAGGTGTGACCAAAGGGGATTATGGCGACATTCTAGAACTCATCGAGTTGTGGGCGAAACTGTATGGACAAAGGGCGATGGCATGAATAGAACAATCACCCTAAGCACCAAAGAGCGTGCACAAGATAAATGGCTATACATCATCATCGCCATCGCTGTGTTGGGTGCGATGGCTTATGCGTGGTGGTTTTTTAACAATCATCACAAGGTTCAAACCACGTCATACTCGCCAACCGCCGAAGTGCAAGCCAATCGTTATTATACCGCCCAAGCTCTACTCAAAGACGCCAAGACGCTACAAGGCGAGAGCGGACGTACTACACTAATGGATGTTTTTGGCGATACTGTCAATGCCAAGAATGAGATGGTGGTAATCTATGACGTGACCAGCAGTTATAAGCCCCATTTTGATGAAATGATGGCGTGGGTGGCAAATGGCGGACATTTGGTGGTGTTTAATAAAAACATCCTAAGTGATGACATACAAAAGACGGACAGTGATTATCAAGAGGGTCAAAATCCACTGATGGGTTATTTGGGGATTGATTATGTCGCTCATGACTCTAATGCGTTTGATGATGTCAAAAAAACGTTTAATGTCTTTGCCACGCCCCTGTCTATCGATGGCGAGATGATGATTGTCCAAGATGTCAATAATATGAGTAATTATGGATGGTTTTCTGCTGATGAATTTTTTAATCAATATCCTAATGCCAAAGCCATTAATCATCAAATTTATCATCAAGACAGTCATGCATTATTAGCAAATCTAAATACTAATTTGACCAATGAGCAAAAAGAAAAAATCGAACACTCTTTAAAGCAAAGCAAAAACACAAGCGGTCAGTCCAATTTATTTCATCCAAATAATGCTCTATTTGATGTGATGATTGACAAAGGGCGATTGACGATATTGGCAAGCGATGGGTTTTTTGTAAACCCTGTCTCTCGTGGGGTGGATGATGATACCCCCCGGGGTATGCCCATGCCTAGCGATTGGGAGCTACTCACCGATTTGGATGGCGACAAGCATGGCGTGTATGGCTATTGGGGCGGTCTGCTACGTGCCGATAATGGCGAGCTACTGCGAGCATTGGCAGGCGAGCGTCATACTTATTTGGTATCAGATGTTGAGTCCACAGGATTTTTTGTGCTACTTTGGCGACATTTGATGTGGTCAGTGATTGGCATGGTGCTGACCGTGGGCGTATGCTTACTTGCCCTGCCCAAGCGATTTGGGGCAAAAGTAGTTTATGAGACAGATACCAGTCGTAATATCTTTGGTTTTTTTGGGCATGTGGGGCAATACCTATGGACAAGCGATGGAGCGACAGCTTTATTTACCCAAAACCGTCATGCTCTTATCCAAGCCATTCTTGCCAAAGAGCATATCAAAGAGCAAACAGAGACAAGCATTGCCCAAGCGGTGAGCGAGAAAACGGGACTATCCTATGACATGGCTTATGAAGCACTCTATGGCACATGGGAGCAGGAGAGTGACTTTGTGCGGATTAGCCGTAGCTTTGCTCGATTAAGCAGATTTTATGTTTAAAATGTTTGATGAAGCTAATAAGCTTGCTGATGATGTTCTAAAAATCAGATTGCCAGAAGCGGTGTTGTTATCACGGGTCGGCTAAAAGTCGTCTTTGACCTGCCATTTGTGCCAAAACCCAAGCATTTGCCCCAAAAATTTGCTAAAATAAGCGGTTATTTGCCCCAACTTTTTATCATGACCTACCAATCAAACCCTGTCACCACGCCAACTGTCGGTATTGCCAAACGTGCCACTCGCCAAAAAATTGCCACCAAAAAACGCCTGCCACTCATCATTCCTATCCTGCTATGTCTGGGGGCAGGGGCGATGTTCTCACTGTCGCTTGCCCCCTATAAGCTATGGACGATAGCCATACTCTCGCCCATGGTGCTGTATGCTTGTTTGGTGGGTGAAGATAAGGCGGGGCGTGCGTTTTGGGTAGGGCAGGCGTATGGGTTTGGGCTGTGGGCGGTGGGTGCGTTTTGGTTATACACGTCCATTCATGAGTACGGCAACATCCCGACATGGCTTGCCCTTATCATGATAGCTGTGATGGCGTTTATCATGGGGCTGTTTCATGCGGTCATGGCGTGGGCATTTGTGCGTTTTGTGGGTCGTCAGCCGTTGGCATTTGCATCGTTGTGGGTGGTACAAGAATGGACAAAGACATGGCTACTGACAGGTTTTCCGTGGCTGTTTGTGGGTTATGCCTTTACTGATGTGGCATGGATAAGTTCATTGGCACCGATGTTTGGGGTGCTTGCCATTAGCTTTGTGGCGGTGCTGTTTGGAGCGAGTGTGATAGAAGTCTTTCGCCAAAAATTGGGCTTTTTGCTCATCAGTGCTTTTTTGGTGCTGTTTGCCATGGTGATGTGGGTCATCAGCCCCAAATGGACCACCCCTACGGGCGAGAAACTATCCATGTCCTTGATACAGGGCAACATTCCCCAAGATTTAAAATGGCTGACCGAGTACCGCTACGAGACCCTAAGAATCTATGCCGAGCTGTCAGCGAGCGAGTGGGGGCAAGATGTCGTGGTGTGGCCCGAGGCGTCCATTCCCATGTTCCAAGATGAGGCGTGGGAGTTTATCAATGAGGTGCATACGCACGCACGCATGCAGGGGGCGACGTGGGTCATGGGCATTCCCTATAAGGATGTGGAAAACTTTGACCCTGCCACACGAGAATATCCGCATTTGTATAACAGTGTGTTGGCACTGGGCGAGGACAGTGGCGGTCTGTATAAAAAGCAAAATCTTGTCCCTTTTGGCGAGTATATTCCTTTTGAGGGGATGTTGAATATTTTACCTGATTTGGCAGGCATGCAAGATGTGGTCAGTTTTAGCCGTGGCGATGACAACCAAAAGCCACTACTGGTCAAAAATCAGCCCATGGGGTCAGCGGTATGCTATGAAGTGGCATATCCTGATACCACTCGCAAAAATGCCAAAGACACCCAATTTCTCTTGACCGTCTCAAATGATGCGTGGTTTGGCACGAGTGCAGGCCCTTTGCAGCACTTACAAATGGTGCAAATGCGAAGCATGGAGACAGGGCGGTGGTTCGTGCGTGCGACCAACACAGGGGTGACGGCTTTTATCGATGATAAGGGGCGTATCGTCAGCCAAGCGACCCCCTTTGTGCCGACCGTCCTGCGTGGGGAGGTGCCAATGATGACGGGGGTGACGCCTTTTATGCGATGGGGCAGTTATCCGATACTACTGTTGGCGTTCATTTTGGTCGGGCTTAGCTTTATCGTCAAACGCCAAAGTCGCTATGATGCCAGTCATGAGCTGTACTATCAGGGCGAGGGTGTGCGAGATTGATGATATAAAAATGTAAAAATTACCCATAATTTTAATGGGGGATTGTACAAAATGGTAAAAATTGGTATATAATAGGGCAAAATTTATTTCGTTTAAAAACAAAACTCACGCATTTGATGAGTGATTTTTAAAATGTTAAAATTTTAAATAAAATCAAATGCCAAATAAATGGTTAAATCAAACCCATCAACACGACAGGTGATTTATGGCACACGCACATGATGCTTCTGAAAACAACCCAACCAAAGAAATCATTCATGCTTTGATTGGCGTGGTTCTACTTTTGGTGATTATCGGCGGTATTGCCGTTTTTGCATGGTTACGCCCAGCGGGCAATCATGAGCCTGCAACCGTCTCAGCCACACCTGCGGGCAGAGCCTTAGATGAACTTGCTCAAAAAGAGGCAAACCCGACTGATGCCCAAAAAGCAGAAGCTGTGGCAGAAGCGACCGCACCGGATGCGACCGCAGACACTCCTGCCAGCCCCGCCTCAGAGCAAGAAGCAGCTGCCCAAGTAGCGGATTCAAATGGCGATGCCCAAACACCTGTCCAAGACAAAGCGGTAGAGGATAAGCCTGTTGCCAGTGACGTGGCAACAAGCGATGCACCACATGACACAACAGCCGAAGATAAGGTTGCCGATAACACAGCAACTGCCGAAGCAGAACCAAAAGCAGAAGAAACAACCAACTGATTGGCAGATACAAGCCCGCGCCATGCTGAAGGTCAGCTTGGGGTGGGTTTTTTGTTTGTATTTGACAAGGTAATAAACTTGAATCGATGGGGTAAATCCTGCACTTTATCCAAATTTTTCAGCAATCATTTGTAAAATTTGTTATCATATGCAAAGGCGTGTTGAACTTTAACATTTGTAATAAAAAACAAGATTTAGCCATTTTTCATGCAAAAATGGATTGAAGTTGTCAACTTTTACCATATCTATAAGAATGTTATCAATGTTCAACACTTCCTAATGAATTTCCTATAAAACCCCAAATTAAAACCGTTCATGGTGAGATTGGAAAATCTAACAGTTTTCCACCACCCTTTGATAAGCTTAGGGTGAACGCAAAACTGGTTTTGCAGGGAGTTTAATATTATTCATATTCAATACGCCCCCAATATTGGCATAATCTTTGCTTATTATTAGTGATAAGTAATTGGACTTCTTGATGATTCACCATAATTTAAAAAAATGCTTGCTTTTAGGATTGGGACTGCTACCTGTGTTGGTGTCTGCCGACATTAATCCTTTGGATTTGGATGCATTACTCATCCGTGCCACTCAAACACATCCCTTGGTGAATGCAGCCAAAGCGGACGAGATGGCTGCGGTTGAAGGCATGAAAGCGGCAAAGTTGGGTCTGTTGCCCACACCGACCATTAGTGCAGGACATGATAAGGATGATGGACTGGTGAGTACCATCGCCATTCGCCAACCACTGTGGACAGGCGGGCGACTGACTGCACAAATTAACCAAAGCATTTATGACAATAAAGCAGCTAACGCTTATGTTTATGAACAGCAGAATACGGTTGCTAAAAATACCATTGATATTTGGCGAAGCTACATCTATGCCATTGCTTTACAGGAGTTATATAAAGACAGTTTGGCACGCCTAAAAGAGTTTGAGGCGATGATGGAACGTCGTGTGGCACAGGGCGTGTCGGCAAAGATTGAACTTGATTTGGTAAAAAACCGTTTTTATCAAGACCAAAATGCCCTGCAAAATGCCATAGAGCAAGAGCGAGTGGCGGGAGCAAGATTGGCACAGCTCATTGGCGAAAATCTGGGTACCAAGCATTATAATATCACCATGAAGTCCCTAACAGACTATGCCAAATCCCAATCGGTGCATTTTGAGACTCAGGTGTTTGGTAATTCAGGCAGTCATCACCCTAGCGTGGTACGCCAGCATTTTCAAGTAGAAGCCGCCAAGCAAGAAGCCAAAGCTCAAGCAGCAGGGCGTTATCCTAATATCTACGCACAGTATCAACACACTTTTGAGCATGATAATAACGAAGATGAGGGTGAGTTTTCATTGGGCATGTCCTATGACCCAGGAGCGGGTTTTTCAAGTATTGCCCTAACACGTGCCGCCAATGCCCGAGCACTTAGTCTAACCCAAACCCAAGAAGCGACTCGTCGCTCAGTGATGGAAAGTCTACAGACTCAGTATCAAGAGTTTACTTCAGCACGAGACAGGGAACAGTCTATCAAACTTGCCATTGATGGGGCAAAATTGGTGGTGGACTCGTACGGTCGTCAGTTTATCGCAGGGCGAAAATCGTGGCTTGAAGTGCTAAATGCGGTGCGTGAACACACCCAATATGAGCAGCAACTCTTGGAAGTGCAAAGTCAGATGGTGGCAAGCTTTTATAAGCTACAAGTAGATTTTGGGGCGATGGATTGGCAGTCAGACTATGGTAATATGCACGTCCCCATCAATGAATTTCGTCCTTATCGCAATTTCTTATCATGGACACAAACACATGTCCCAATCCATCATGTAGAAGACCAAAACACTGCAGTGAATGGTGCAACTGACCCAGTGATGGATGATGCAAATACTCTTAGTGAAACCGTCAAGACCCAAAAAGAGCTTCAAGAGAATTTCGTCAATCAAGAAGATTTATGGATTGAGCCACCTAGAGATGAGTCCCTAAGGCAGATTGATGTTGCGACACAAGAGTCGTCGGAGCAGGATTCGGAAAGTGAATCGGGGATGGTTATTGAATCGGAGACGATCATTGAAGGTGAAGGAGTGGAGATGCTAACAGAATCATCAAAAAATCTTGATATTTTGATATTGCGATCCAAGCCGCAACCCAAGCCATCAGAGTCAGAATTGATGTCCGAGCAAGAGGTGCAGGAGATACCAGTGATTGTTGATGATGTCAAAACCACAGAATAAGATAATGCTAAATAACAATCATGGTAGAAAGTACGATTAGGCGTATTAAACGATGATAATAATTCACGTTGGTTTTATTGCCAATAAAATATGGCATGCTGTTGTTTAGGGCATACCTGCCTTTTGGTGTTTACCAGTGAGAATGTCCATTAAAAAACAGGGCAGTCGCCCGTTTTGATGTAAAAATTGATTGAAACTGTTGAATTTTCATCATATTTTATAAAAATATCATCAATGGTAGGCGAGCCTTAATAAACTACCTTAAAAATATAAAGTGTTAAGATTATCGTGATGCATCGCCTGTCATGCATGACCAACCAAGGATAACCAATGTCGTTAAACCAAACTAATAACAACCCTGCCGAATCATCAAATGTCGCCCCAGTCAAAGAGAGCATGGGCGGTAAAGCCTTGGGTCTTGCCATCTTTGAATTGCTAAAGGATGTAGGCGTGACGGTTGATAAAAACCGTTTGGATACCGCTTTGTCACGTGTGTTAGAATTTAAGTCGCACGAAGAGAAGCTTTCCGTGTTGCTTGAGACGTTGGGTGTGGTTGATGAGCCTGACATCATGGATGAGCCTGATGCTGCTTATATGCCGTTATTTGTCCATCATAAATCGCTTGGCTATGGGCGAATTGTACAAAAATACGGGCTTAACTGGCTGTTTGAGGGTGTAGATGGGCGAGTTACTTGTCAGAGTTCGGACTTGGATTTTGTGGCAAAAATCAGGGTGTCCGACAGGTTAATCAGTGAAAAAAAGGTCAGCTTTCACGACCTGCTTATGGAAAACCTTAAAGGACATAAGCGTGTGGTGGTGGAGGCGGTTGTGGCTTCGCTCATCATCAACCTGCTTGCCCTCGCCGTCTCATTATTTTCCATGCAGGTCTATGACCGCGTTATTCCAACAAACAGCAAATATACGCTCATCATTCTAGCATCAGGTGTGGCAATCATGATTTTATTTGAGGCGGCGATGAAATTTGCTCGCTCAAAAGTCATGGATAAGATGGTTATTGGTGTTGATGAGAAGCTCTCTCGCAGCATCTTTGAGCGACTGCTTGCGGTGCGTGTGGATAAAATGCCAGGTTCGGTAGGTTCGCTGGCGGCACAGCTTCGTGGCTATGAGCAGGTGCGTTCATTTTTTACGGCAAGCACGCTCTTTACACTTGTCGATATCCCGATGAGTATTTTATTTATCGTGTTGATTGCGGTCATCGGTTCACCCATTGTTGCCATCATTCCACTGATTGCGGCAGTGATTGGCATCATGTTGGGTTTATCAAGTCGTAAAAAGATTGATAAAATCTCTGCCGAAAATGCCACCGCTTCTTATCTAAAAACGGGAATTTTGGTAGAAACCGTCGAGGGCATGGAAACCATCAAGGCAGGCTCGGGGAATTGGAAGTTTTTATCCAAATGGCTAGATGTAACAGGTGATACCATTGATAACGACCTAAAAATGCGTCATGCCAATGACAATCTAAACTACAGCGTGCAAATGCTTCAGCAGATAAGCTATGTAAGTATTGTGATTGCAGGGGCATTTGTGGTTATGTCGCAGGGAATGACCATTGGTGGTCTGATTGCTTGTACCATCCTAGGTGGGCGTATTTTGGCTCCCATTATGAATGCACCGAACCTATTGGTGCAATATTCGCACGCCAAAGCCGCCAAAGCCAACATTGAGCGTCTGTTTAGCTTGGAGCAGGATAATAACGACGTTGCCCATCCTTTAGCACCTTCTAAGATCCATGGTTGGTATCAATGCCATAACATGACCTTTAACTATGCAGGCAATGAGCGTAACGCTCTAAATATTGAACATTTGGATATTAAGGCAGGCGAGCGTGTGGCGATATTGGGGTCTATTGGTTCGGGCAAGTCCACATTGCTTAAAATATTGTCAGGACTGTACATGCCAACCGAGGGTCATGTATTATTAGATGGTCTAGATATCAGCCACATTAGTCGTGAATCTATGAGCGAACAGGTGGGCTATCTACAACAAGACCATCGTCTGTTCCAGGGCACGCTCCGTGAAAACTTGCTGATTGGTATGCCTGCACCCCCTGATGATGTCATTGGTGAAGTGCTTCATCGTACGGGATTGATTCGTCTGGTGTCAGGACATTCAAACGGTTTGGATTTGCCAATCAGTGAGGGTGGTAAGGGTCTGTCAGGTGGACAAAAGCAATTGGTTGCTTTTACTCGTTTGGTGCTGACCAAGCCATCGGTGTGGTTACTTGACGAACCAACGGCATCTATGGATAACATGCAAGAGAATCAATGCTTGCAAGTGCTTGCCCAAGAGCTCCAAGACCCCACCAAGACACTTATTGTCTCAACGCATAAAATGGGGCTCTTGGCATTGGTGAACCGTATCATCATCATGGCAGATGGTAAAGTGGTCATGGATGGACCTAAACAGGCGGTGTTATCCAAGCTTATTCAAAATGAACAAAACGCCAAAGACGCCATGAAAAAAGTGGAGAGTGGTCAAGCACAACAAAGTATTGACCAGTCACCCAATAGTCCATCCAATCAGCCATAAGGAAGCCTCTAGTGAGTCAAAAAAACTATCAAAAAGCCAAATCACGCAGTAAACCCAGTGTGATTATTTGGGTGGCACTGGTGACCATCATTGTGCTTATTACATGGGCATCATTTGCTAAAATCGACCAAGTGACCAGAGCTCAGGCGACTGTCATCGCATCTGACCGCACCCAAGAGATTCAGGCAGCGGACAATGGCATTTTGTCAGAACTGCTGGTCAAAGAGGGCGATGATGTCAAAAAAGGCGACCTATTGGCGATATTAGAAGAAGAGCGTGCTAAGGCGGCATTGGATAACTCAGCAACCAAAGCGGCAGCCCTGCGTGCAAGGGTGGCACGTTTGGAGGCGGAGATTTTTGACCGCCCACTAAATTTCCCAGAAGAAGTGCAAAAGTACACCGAGTACGTCCAAAACCAAACCGAGCTATACAACCGTCGCCGCCAAGCCATCACCCAAGATGTGGCGTCATTACAAAAAATGCTTGACCTTGCCAAGCGAGAGCTTGCCATGAACGAACCGCTATTGGCTCATGGCGACGTCAGTCAGGCGGACGTGATCAGACTTCGCCGTCAAGTGGCAGACATCGAGGCACAGATTACCAACAAACGCAATAAATACTTTGAAGATGCCCAAACCGAGCTGACCAAAGCCCAAGAAGAGCTAGAATCTGAGAGCGAACAGCTCAGAGACCGCACGCAGGTGTTAGAAGAAAAACGGCTATTTGCTCCTGTGGATGGCAAGGTGAATAACATCGCTGTTACGACCATTGGCGGGGTGGTGCGACCGGGCGATACGATCATGCAACTGCTTCCGACCAGTAGTGATTTGATTGTGGAGGCAAAGGTTCAGCCTGTGGACATCGCCTATGTCAAAGAAGGTCAGACCGCCAGTGTCAAACTGGACGCTTATGATTATTCTATCTTTGGGGCGATGAATGGCGAGGTAATCTACATCAGCCCAGACACGCTCATGGAGAAAACCCCGCAAGGCGATAAGCCCTATTATCGGGTGCAGATTCGTATTGCGGGAGCTCAGGTGGCGGCTCGTGAAGATGAGATTGTCATCAAGCCGGGTATGACCGCCAGTGTAGATATCAAGGCAATGGAGCGGACGGTATTATCCTATCTGACCAAACCGATTACCAAGACATTGTCCGAGGGTCTGGGCGAGCGATGATAAAAAAGCGTGAATGTGCAAAGAGTTAAAGTGGCGGTTTATCAACAATTAACCCCAAACTCTGTTTATAAAAGAACCAATCAAATCCATATGTTAGGAAATGGCATGAAATATAAAATTTTAGCCTTAGCATTATGTTTGTTTGCCAGCCCAAGTTATGCCAAACCTACGGACGGCGAAATCTATACCTACCGAGCGGTTTATGAATATTTAAAAGACATCGCCGCGCCAGATGAGCTAGAAAATTATCCTGACGCAATCAAACAAGCAGCAGAAGATGCTTTGGCAGGCAACCCAAGCCGTTATTCTGATGAAGAATTTTTGCTGGCAATGGCAAATATTGAACAGCAAAGACAGCATGAATGGATTGAAAAAATTGCAGAAAATCGCACCAAAGGCACGCAATTTTTAGCCGAAAACGTCAAAAAGTCAGGCATCATCACCACAAAATCAGGCTTACAATACAAAATCATCAAGCAAGGCACAGGCAAAAAACCAAAGCCAAATTCGCAGGTTGCACTCCACTATCAAGGCTGGACAATAGATGGTGAAGAGTTTGATAGTTCTTATGGTCGCTCGCCATTTGAAGTACAGCTTGGTAAAGATTTAATTCAAGGATTTAATGAAGGTTTACAATATATTGGAGCAGGTGGCGAAATTGAACTGTATATCCCTGACCATTTGGCGTATGCAGAAATGGGGACGTCATTGTTTGAAGGTGGGGAGACTTTGATTTTTAAAATCAAATTATTGGAAGTAAAATAAGGGCGAAAAAATCGCCCAACTTTTTAACCCAATATCAACCAAGCACATAATCCACCACCACAGGGGCGTGGTCAGAATACCATTCATCTCGGTAAACCCACGCCCCTACTGTGCGAGCCTTCCAGTCGGGCGAGCAAGCGTGATAATCTATCCGCCAGCCGACATTCTTGGCACGAGCCTGCCCACGATTGCTCCACCACGAATAAATGTCGCTGTCAAATCGCACCACCCGAAAGCTGTCCACATAACCCAAATCATCATAAATATGGTCAAGCCACGCCCGTTCGTGGGGCAGACAGCCAGACGCTTTTTGGTTGCCCGACCAGTTTTTGATGTCAATGCGTTTATGCACAATGTTATAATCACCGCAGACGATGATGGATTTGTTCTCGTCTCGCCAGCGTTTTAAGATGGTTTTATATTTTTCCAAAAACTCATCTTTACGAGCCTGAGCATCATCGCCCGATGAACCAGACGGTAAATACAAAGACGCAATGTGTACAGGTGTATCAAGCCCCCATTCACTCAAATCAAATTGTCCACAGGTAAACCGCCCTTGCGTGTCGGCAATGTGAAAGCCCAGCCCGTCCGTTGGGACAAAGGGTAATTTACTATAAATCGCTGTGCCAGCATATCCCGCTCGCTCAGCAGGGAACAGATGAGCATGATAACCCACAGGCTTAAATTTATCCGTCCACTGCTCATGGGTTATCCGTGTCTCCTGCATACATATCACGTCTGCGTCCGACTTGACAATAAAGTCAAATAAGCCCTTTTTCTCGGACGCTCTTAGTCCATTGACATTGATAGATACCACCCTTAGGATACGCTTGTCGCCATGTTTGGCAAGGTGGGCGGATTTGGGCGGTATGATGTCGTTGGGTTTGGGGTTTAGGGCGGTTGGGGCTTGTGGGTTGGGGTGTAATGGGTTGATGTCGGTCATGGTGTCGTTTATTTAAAAGGTTTATAAAGGGCAAATTTTACCACAAAATGCCATGAATATTTGTGTAAATCGTGATTGATAAGGGCGTACTGAATATTGATAACATTTATACCAACCGAACTTAAAAACTACCACACAACCACATAAAATAAAAGAACAACTTATCAATACAATCCAACCTCCAATCTTGTCTTAATCCTTTAATCCAACTCCAAACTTGTTCAATGGGATTTAAATCAGGTGAGTAAGGCGGTAG
>NZ_MXAP01000033.1 GCF_002027555.1 Moraxella equi | reverse complement strand
GGGTTCGGTTGGTATAGTTATCATTTCCACATCTGGCACGATATGATGCTCGGCACAAAAATCCAGCATTTCTTGCGTTTCGGCAATACCGCCAATCACAGATGCCGAAATGCTGCGGCGACCCATAATCATGGGCACGGTGTTAATGGTTTGTTCTAATTCGCCAACCAAACCGACCAGCACCAGCGTGCCGTCCAATGCCAAAGTGGGGATATAGGGTTTTAAATCGTGGGTGTATGGCACGGTGTCAATGATTAAATCAAAGGTACTGGCAACCGCTTTCATTTGGCTTTCATCGGTGGACAACACCACACGGCTTGCCCCCAAACGGTAAGCGTCATCGGATTTGCCTACCGAACGGGTGAACAGCGTTACTTCCGCCCCCATTGCTTTCGCTAATTTGACCGCCATATGCCCAAGTCCGCCCAAGCCGACCACAGCGACTTTACTGCCCTTGCCCACTTTCCAATGTCGCAGGGGCGAATAAGTGGTAATGCCTGCACACAGTAGTGGGGGCAACGGCTTTGGTGTCCAAGTTTTCGGAAACTTTAAGCACAAAATCTTCGCTAACCACAATGCCCGTGCTGTAACCGCCGTGCGTGAGTGTGCCGTCAAAGCGGTCAAGACTGCCATAAGTGCCTGTGTTGCCGTGTTCGCAATATTGCTCCAAACCGTGCTGACAAGGCGAACAAGTACGGCACGAATCCACCATACAGCCCACACCCACCAAGTCGCCAACTTTGAATTTATGGGCGTTTTTGCCGACTTGAGCCACGCGTCCAATGATTTCGTGTCCGACCACAATCGGGTAAGTGTGGGTAAAACCCCAATCGTTCCTAGCAGTGTGCAAATCCGAATGGCACACGCCACAATACAAAATATCAATCAAAACATCGTCTTCACGCAAATCACGGCGTTCAAAGGCGTAAGGGGCAAGTGGCGTGGTTGCCGAAAAAGCGGCGTAGGATTTTACAGAGTGGGTCATTTTGTGTTCCTAACGGTTAATAAATGGGGATATTATAAAGGATTTAAATTATTGGCGATAATGGATAATTTTGATAGGTAGGTATTAGCTGGGGTGATGATTGATTGTCAGGCTGGCTGAAAACATTACCCATAAAATTCCAAAAATCCTAAAATAAACACTCCTTTATTTACCAAGAGTATTTATTTTATGAAACAAACTTTATTTTCCGACTATTTTGCCGAATGGGTCAAAACCTACAAAGAAGGGGCGGTACGTCCTGTTACAATGAAAAAATACCAGTCCAGCCTGTATTGGCTCAAAAAACTCGCTCCAGACTTGCAGGTTGGCGAATTGTCGCGTTCTCGTTATCAAAAATTGCTCAACGATTATGCTGAAGTCCACGAACGCCAAACCACAATGGACTTTCATCATCAAATCAAAGGGGCGATTTTGGACGCGGTTGATGAAGGCTTGATTGACAATGACCCCACTCGCAAAGCCATTATCAAAGGCAAAACCCCCGCCAATAAAAAAATCAAATTTTTACATCAAAACGAATTGCAATTGGTATTAAAGCAACTCAATTTAAGCCAGCAATTAAATTGGGATTGGTTTATTTTATTGATTGCCAAAACAGGAATGCGGTTTTCCGAAGCCCTTGCCATTACCGCAGGTGATTTTGATTTTGCCCACCAAACTTTAAGCGTCAGCAAAACTTGGGATTATAAAAACAATGGCGGATTTTTACCCACCAAAAACCGCTCATCAATCCGCAAAATTCAATTGGACTGGCAAACGGTAATGCAGTTTTCAGGCTTAATCAAAAACTTAAACAGCGAATCTGAAACGCCCATTTTTATCAGCCTAATGAAAACAGGCGATAAGGTTTATAATTCCACCGTCAATTACCGCATTGCCCGCCACTGTAAAAAAGCAGGCGTTTCGGTCATTACCGTACACGGTTTACGTCATACGCACGCGTCATTACTTTTGTTTGCAGGTGTTTCTATTGCCAGCGTGGCAAGATGGCTTGGGCATTCTAGCATGACCACTACTCAGCAAACTTATTTGCATATCATTCAAGAACTTGAAAACAAAGATACCGATATTGTGATGCGACATTTGGCGTCATTGTGTTAATGGCATAGTTTAATTTTTCAGGCAGCCTGAAAATAAATCAGCCAATTTTCCAACATAGAGAATTGGCTGATTGCGTTAGCGTTTACTTAATATTTTTTCAATATGAAATTTGATTTTGTCCTCCACATATTTTTTTAAGGTTATTTTATTGCCAGATTTACCGTTTTCTTGTTCATATAAACTGGCAACTTTTTCCATATCGGCGGTTTTTGCCAAATCTTTTAACAAATTAAACTCGTGCCAATCTTCTTTGCCAAAAACGTGATGGCGTAATAATTTTTCAAATAACGCTTTATCCAAATTAAACAAATTCACCAATTCAAAAATCGTGCTTTTTTCACGGCTTTCACGGTATTTGTCGAGCAATAAATTTAAAGAAATATCATCAGGCAATTTGCCCGCCAAAGCATCCGCCAAAATTTGTTGTAATAACTCTTGGTCGGTTTTGCGGTATTGGGTGGATAATTCATTAAAGCGTGCAATATCGGCATTGTTTTGTGATTGTGTAATATTTTTTAATAATTGGCTGATATAATCATTGTCAATTTTAATGCGTTCGCCACTAATCAGCGTATTATCAATCAGCAAAATACCCAAGTCATCGCCACCCGTTTCGCCTGAATGTTCATTTTGCACATCTAAATAACGGGCTTGTAATCGCCCATAATCTTCAATATCAAAAGGCAATTTTGCCATATCGTCCGCATTGTTCATATCAAAACCCTGCTGACGGATTTTAATCATATTTTTTTCCAATTCATTGACCCAACGCACAAATTGTTTTTGGCTTGGTACATCATCAGGCAATGCACTAAAATCAGGCTGTCCATTGGCATTTTTGGGAAATAAAGTGGTAATATCTTGATAAATATCACAAATTGTTGATATGTTTTCCTGCAATGTCGGTGCATACATCACATTGGCATTGTCTTTATTGGCGTATAACTCAAATGCCTTATCAATTTGCAATTTCATCTGCAAAGGACGGCGATAATATTCAATATTGCCTTGTTGTTTTTGTTCATTGGTAATGCGATTGGTGCGTGAGAAAGCTTGAATTAAATTGGCATAATCCAATAATTTATCCACATACAAAGTATTTAAATACGGAGCATCAAAGCCTGTCAAAAGCTGCTGCACCACAATCACCAAATCAAGACGAGTGCTGTCATCAATTTCTCTATATTGATAACGGCGTGCCAATCTGTCCATCAAATCGGTTTGATAAGCTGGCACATTATCAATACCAAAATTGGTATTAAATCTTTGATTATAATACATAATGGCTTGTTCTAATTTTAGACTGTTTTCCAAATCATTATCTTGATTTCTATCACTGTCATCATAAATCACTGCCACACTGATATTTTTGTCATTGTTTTTTAATTTCTCAAAATACAAATTGGCGGTTTTGATGTCTTTTACGGTCAGCATTGCCGAAAATAAGCGATTGGACGAATTATTATCCCATTTTCTTAAAATATCTTTAACCACCATATCAATATGATTTTCGCCATAATTGTCTTCTGGCAATTCTTTTTCTATTTCCAAATCGCTTTTTTCAGACAGCCCTTTTTTATAAACTTCACCTTTGGAAGGGTCTTTAAATTCTGCGACTTTTTGGCGTAATTCATAAGCATCATAAGTGAAATTTTGCCGAACATCAAAAGGCGAAACATTTTTATCAAAAATACCGTCTGCCACCGAATAAATATGCAAGGCTTCGCCAAATAATTCGTGCGTGGTAACATCTCGTTTATTTTCATTAAACAACGGTGTGCCAGTAAAGCCAAACCAAACAGAACGCCCAAACATTTGCCGAATTTGAATCAGCATTTCGCCTGCGGTAGAGCGATGGGCTTCATCAACAATAAACACAATGTTTTTGTCTTTGATTTTATCTTGTTCTAAACCTGCGACTTTATTGGCTTTTTGAATGCTGGTAACAATAAGTTTGTCTTTGGTTTTGTGATTAATCGCTTTTAATAAAGCATAAGAATTACGAGTGGCGGTAATGCTGTCTTCTTCGCCAAAAGATTGATATTCGTCAATGGTTTGTTTAACCAGTTCATTTCTGTCCGCCAAAAATACGACTTTATCCACATTGGGCAAGGTGCTGACCAATTCGGCGGTTTTAAACGAAGTCATTGTTTTGCCTGAACCTGTGGTATGCCAAACATAACCGCCCAATTTGGATTCGTGATTAATACCAAACTCCACCCCATTTAATCGCTCCAATATTGCTTCCACCGCATAAATTTGATATGACCGCAATACTTTTAAAGCATTTCTTTCATTATCAAAAATGGTATAAAGCGACACCAATTTATGACCCATTGGCACGGATAAAACTTTTTCAATAAATTGACTGGTGCCAAATACATTTTGATTGTCAAAATCTTTCCAATTAAAGGCAAATTTAAAATTGAATTTATCATAATGCCCAAAATTGGCAAAATAACGGCATTCATCAGGATTTAATATCACAAAAATTTGAATGAGTGAATAAAATCCTGAAAAACTTAATTCTTCGCTGTATCGTTTGATTTGATAAAAGGCTTCATCGGTTTTAATGCCGTCTTTTTTAAGTTCCAAATGAATCACAGGAATGCCAGAAATCAATAAGGTAATGTCAAAACGGCGGTCTTTTCGGTGTTCTTTGCTGGCAGGGCGGACGATTTGGCGGACGATTTCATAGCTGTTGCGACCACCTCCGACATCGTGTCGCCAAAAAAATTCCAAAAATAAGGGCGTATTTTCCAAACCTTTGGCGTCTCGTACGATTTGTAATTGTCCATTGGCGAGCATTTTGCCTGCTTCTATTGGGCTTTTGACGGCGAAAATTTGTTCGGTCAGTTGTTTAAATTCGTTGTCGGTTAATTCCACGCCTTGCAAGCGGTCTTTGTTTTGGGTGTTTAAAATGGCTCGCCAGTTGGCTAATAATTCGCTTTCGGTTTTGTAATACAAATCGGGACGGGGTGTCCAGCCGCATTTGGATAGGCGGTCAATGATTTCTAATTCAAGTTCGGTTTCGGTTTGGGTGGTTTTTTGGGTCATTTTTTGCTCCGTTTGGGCGATAATGCGTAAAATCATAGCACATTTTGGCAAAATTTACATATTTTTACACAA
The DNA here is from genome assembly GCF_002027555.1 of Moraxella equi. Lineage (GTDB taxonomy): Bacteria > Pseudomonadota > Gammaproteobacteria > Pseudomonadales > Moraxellaceae > Moraxella > Moraxella equi. The sequence continues at coordinate 21,907 of NZ_MXAP01000033.1, read as the reverse complement.
AAAGTTGGTCAAGTAAAACCTGCTTTAATTGTTGGTATTTTTCTAACTCACGCTGATGAAAAGCGATGGTGTCGTCCAGTTGTTTAAAAAACTCGCCAATGGCTTGTTGTTCGGCTAGGGTGGGAACGAAAACTTCAATGTTTAAAATTCATTTTCATGTATTCTCCATTGCCCATAGGTAACACCTTGTCTATACCTTAGCATTTTTGAGATAAAACTTGGTTTTTGTATCATTATCCCCATAAAATTTGGTGATGCACTTTCAAGAGTTGCAAAAATGCTATAAACAGGTGAAATCAAAGCATTTCCAACTTTATTCATTCCAATCGAACCTACATCTAAATTATTTGAGCTGTAAATCAAATCTCCCAATATTGTCTTTTTATACTTCTTATTTGCATCCTTTACCAAAAATTCACGATTGTACCTGTCTGATTTTGGGGTTACGCCGTGAGTGGCGGTAAAGGACATTAAAACAAAATCACTGTTTTCAGAAATTTGCTCATTTTTTCCAACGAGAAATTTCCCCAACTTTCGCTGTTTCCAATCATCCGTAAATCCAGCAAATCGCAATTTAGGCACTTTACGCTCGCTCATCACACACCCCCAACCAGCTGATTTGCCATTGCCCAAAACGCATTTTCCGCCTGCTCTCTTTGGCGGCGAATGTCTTCTAGTGTATCGGCATAGCGTTCGTCCAGCACTTTAAGCTGACTGGCTACTGTTTTGGCGTAGCTTTGCCCCACATCACTTAAATTGCCCGACAATTCGCCAAACCATTTTTGAATCAGCAGGCGTTTGATGGTTGGCAAATCAAGTGTTTGATATTGCTGTTCAATTTTGCTGTTTAAGGCAGGTTCTTTGTTTTTGAGTTCGGCTTTTAAGGTTTTGGCAGCCTGAAAATCTGCCAAACTTTCGGATAACAGCTCAAAATTTTCATCGTCCGCATTCATTGTTTTTAAATCTTGGCTAATGGCTTTGTAAGATTTTTCGTCCAATTTTTCCTTATCATTGACATAATCCGCCAACGCAGTATCGGCAATATTGGCAAGGCGTTCGGCTTGGCGTTCTTCAATCTCATCAAGGCTTTGTTTTAGGCGGTCAATCTCGCCAATTTCATCGGCAAAAAACGCATAGCCAATCATTTGCTTGGACAAAAGTTCGCCTTTAACGCCGTCTTGCACTTCGTTTTTGCCTTTGATGACCATATTGGGGACAAGCCGTCTGGCTTTATAAAAGCCATTCTCACGGACACATTCGTCATTGTCCGCCCCGATTTCGTCCGATAAAATCAACAAATCAGGCAAAATCGTGCTTTGCCATACATCAATCAGCGATTGATAAGCGTGATAAGGGTCGCTAAATTCAGACAGCCTGAAAAGTTCAAACAGGCGGTTTTCGGCATTCTCAAAAATGGCGGTAAATTCGTCTTCACTAAGTGGCTTGTTTGCCGTTAAAGCGTGGGCAAAATCGTGTTGCCAAGCGGTGATTTGTTGCCCCAAGTCATTGATATAATGCCCATAATCGTGGTCTTGATTGATGATGTCAAAAATCTGGTCTGTTTTGACGCTTAATTTGACAAAATTTGGGCGAATTTCTTGCCATAATTTTGGCGAAATGGGGCAAAGCGAGCCATATCTTCAAGTGGAATACCGCCTTTTAAATGGGCTTCAATGGACTGGCTGTCATCGTTGCCAACAGGCTTAACATAGCGTGGAATGTTGAGATTAAAGCCGTTGGCGATGATTTCATCAAGCTCGGCAACTTTGGCAAAACCGTCCACATTTTGCCGTGCGATGTAGGTGTCTAGGATTTTTTTGATGTCTTGTTCACGCAAAACATTGGTGTTTTTCTCTTTGCGATAGCCGTTTGATGCATCAATAAACAGCACATTGTTGTGTTTGCTTTGTTTACGCAAAATCACAATAATGGTTGGAATGCCCGTATTGGTAAAAATTCCCGCAGGCAGTCCAATCACCGCATCAATTTGTCCACGCTGTAACAATTTGGTGCGGATTTTTTCTTCTTCATTGCCTCGAAACAACACGCCGTGTGACAAAACAATCGCCATTACCCCGTCAGGTTTTAAGTGATACAAGGAATGGAGCAAAAAAGCATAATCAGCTTTGGTGGCAGGGGCAACGCCATAATTACGGTAGCGTAGGTCTTTGAGCTGATTTTCGGACGCTTCCCATTTGGCAGAATAAGGCGGATTGGCAACAACTGCGTCCACAAATAAGGGGTCATCTTTGCCACTGATAATGCCATTTGGCCAGTCTTCTTTGAGTGTGTCGGCATTACGCAAAACCATATTGGCAGGGCTTACGCCACGCATCAAAAGGTTCATTCGGGCGATGTTGTAGGTGGTGGAATTGTTTTCTTGACCGTAGTATTTGATTTGGTTGCGTTGTTTGGGCGAGATTGCCGAACCCAAAGTTAAAAGTAAAGACCCCGAGCCTGCGGTTGGGTCGTACACGGTGGGTTTGTCTTTGCCGCGAATTTCATTGGCGACAATGCTTGCCATAATTTGCGAAACTTGGTGCGGGGTGTAAAACTCGCCTGCTTTTTTGCCCGAACTCATCGCAAATTGGGCGATCAAGTATTCATAAATAAAGCCAAAAGTATCGTAATCGGTGTTGCTAGAAATGTTAATATCATCAAGCAAAACCAAGAGTTTACGCACGGCGGATTCTTTTTCGCTGGCGTTTGAGCCAAGTTTTTCAGAAGTTAAATTGACATCGTCAAAAATTCCTTCAAAATCTTCTTTTTGGTGTGGGTCTAGGTTTTGACGAAAATGGGAAAGGGCGTCTGTTACATTGCTGATTCGCCAATTTCCGCCTTTGATATTGGCAATCCAAGTGCTGTACAAATCGTCTTTGGCGATGTAGTAGCCCAAGTCGGATTTTAGAGTGTCAATGTTTTCGCTGTCCAAGTCGTCAAGGGTCATTTCGTATTCTTTGGCAAGGTAGCCAACTTCGTATTCTGACAAAAATTTGTAAAACAAAAAGCCCAAAATGTAGTTTTTGTATTCGCTGGCATCCATTTTGCCACGCAAGTCGTTGGCTGACGCCCAAAGTTTGGTGGCGAGTTGTTGTTTGTTCATTGGGGAGTTTCCTTAAAGTGCTTACGCTTAGGTACAGCGATGGTGTAAATGGTACATATTTTAGCGTAAAATGCAAGTAAATCATACAACTAAGTTTGATTAAGACGAAAAAAATGGGGGTTGCTTTTGCCCCCCATTGTGTGTTTTGGTTTTGTTTTAAACAGCTTATTTTAAATACTTCGCGTGAAAAGCAATGTGCTCGCCAATAAAACTGGCAATAAAATAATAGCTGTGGTCATACCCTGCCCGCAAATTAAATTGATATACCACGCCCAATTTATCCGCCATTTGACAAAACAATTCAGGTTTTAATTGCTCAGTTAAAAATTGGTCTTTATCGCCCTGCTCAATCAAAATGGGCAAATTGGGACGGTGTTTTTCCAATAACGCCACGCTGTCATAATCTTGCCACGCATTTTTATCATCGCCCAAATAGGCGGAAAATGCCTTTTGCCCCCAAGCCACAGTACTGGGTGCAACAATGGGCGAAAATGCCGAAACACTTTGATAAACATCAGAATTTTTAAAGGCAATCATCAATGCCCCGTGTCCGCCCATTGAATGCCCAAAAATGGATTGTTTGCCATTTGTGGGGAAATGCCCGTTAATCAGCGCAGGCAGTTCTTTGACAATATAATCGTACATTTGATAATGTTTTGCCCAAGGCTCTTCTTTGGCATTGACATAAAATCCTGCTCCTTGCCCCAAATCATAAGCGTCATCGTCTGCCACATTTTCACCGCGTGGCGAAGTGTCGGGGGCAACAACAATCACATTATGCTCGTCAGCATAACGGGCAAAGCCTGATTTGGTGATGAAATTTTGCTCGGTACAAGTCAAGCCAGACAGCCAATACAGCACGGGCAATTTTTGATTTGTGGCGGTGTCAGGTAAATAAATGGCAAAAGTCATTTCACAATTTAAGCAGTCTGAAAAATGTTGCCAAATTTGTTGTTCTCCATTAAAAATGCGGTAGGTTTCTAGGTGTTTCATTGCTTGCTCCGTGTGGTTGTCTGTCAAATGTGCTTATTATACAAGGATTTGCCTTATTATAAAAATTGATAATTGTGATATATGGGTATTAGTGTTTGTGATAAGTTATTTTTGAGTTGTCTGAAAAATCAAAATCTCATTTTTTAACCAAAAAAATGTAGCAATCAACCATTTTTTCCTTAATAAAAATGTAAAAAATAACAAATTTTCATTTGAAAAAATGTAATTCTGCCTGTAAAATGGTTGTTAAAACCGTAAAAAGAGTCAATTATGTACCGTAAAATCATTCAATCCTTGGAACATTGGAAGCAAAAACCAAACCGCAAACCCTTAATTATTCAAGGGGCAAGGCAAGTGGGTAAAACTTGGGCAATGAAGCATTTTGGTAAGCAAGCCTTTCCCCAAGTGGCGTACATCAATTTTGACAATAACCCCAGAATGCAAACGCTGTTTTCAGGAGATTATGACATCAATCGTTTGCTACTTGGGCTAAAAATTGAAAGTGGTGTGGACATTCAAGCCCACAACACACTGATTATTTTTGATGAAGTGCAGGAAGTGCCACAAGCATTGTCATCACTCAAATATTTTTATGAAAATGCCCCGCAGTTTTATATTATTTCGGCAGGGTCATTATTGGGTGTATCATTACATCATCAAGTGTCTTTTCCTGTCGGCAAAGTGGATTTTTTATCGCTTTATCCAATGGATTTTTACGAATTTTTAATGGCACTTGACAAACAAAACTTGGTGCAATTATTACAATCAAAAGATTGGACATTAATTACAGCAATGAAAACCAGTTATATTGAACTTCTTCGCCTGTATTATTTTGTGGGGGGAATGCCAGAAGCGGTTAAAATTTTTGTAGAAACACAAAACATCAATGAAGTTCGCCAAATACAAAAGAATTTATTGATGGCGTATGAGCAAGATTTTTCCAAACACATTCTTGATGGGCAAACCGTACAAAAAGTGCGGTCAATTTGGCATTGCCTTCCAGAGCAACTTGCCAAAGAAAATAAGAAATTTATTTATGCTAATTTGCAAAAAGGAGCAAGAAGTAAAGAATATGAAATCGCCTTACAATGGTTAAAAGACAGTGGTTTGGTGCATAGCGTGCCACGCATTAAAAAGCCCCATTTGCCATTGTCTGCCTATCAGGATAACGCATTTAAATTATATGGGTTGGATGTTGGTTTGTTGTCTACTCAAAGCCATTTGGACGCAAGCGTATTGCTAGAAGGTAGTCGTATTTTTACCGAATTTAAAGGGGCATTGACTGAACAATATGTTTTACAGCAATTAATTGCCAATCAAGAAAATCCTGTATTTTATTGGGCAACTGAAAAAGGCACGGCAGAAGTGGATTTTGTATTGCAACAAAAACAAGCGGTTATTCCTATTGAAGTTAAAGCCGAAGAGAATTTAAAAGCCAAAAGCTTAAAAGTCTATGTGGAGCAATTTAACCCAAAACACGCCATTCGTTTTTCAATGGCGGATTATCGGGAGCAAGAATGGCTGATTAATGTGTCATTATATGCGGTTGGGTGTTATTTTAATGGGTCTCCTAAAAACCCAAAAAACAAGGAAAACCGTTTGTAGTGAGCCATGCCTACCCATAGCGGTTTTCCGCCATCCGAAGGCATAGCTCGGGGCGAATGGAAAACCTAACTTTGTAGAAAGTTTAATTTATAACAATAACCAAAATCAATACCCTATTTTAATTAAACTTTAAAAAACCCATTTCTACCCAACAAAAAAGGCACGAACTTCGCACCTTTTTATTATCATAAGAACACAAATATTTAACGCAAACTATGCAAAAAGTGCATATGGCGATGATATTGGCTTACGATGTCATTGATGACCCCTTCACTGCTCCACCCCATGATGTCATAGTCTTGTCCGCCTTCGCCCAAATGCACCTCGGCACGGTAGTAGGTCTGGGTGTCGTCATCGTTTGTGGCACCTGTGTCGTCATCGCTATGGACAAAGTCAGGCTGGGCATGGCTTGACAGGCGTACCTTATAGACAAAGTCAATCTCACTGCCGTGATTGGCAAGTAGCACCACACTGCCTGATTTTTCATTTAGCACTTTGGCGTCCACGCCCAAGTCCCGTAGCTCTTCTGCCACATCTTGACACGCCTCTTTGACGGTGGTGTCAATAAAACGGCTCACCGCAGAGCGACTTGGGAAGTTCATGATGACGTGCAGTCTTTCACGCCATACGCCACCGCCTTGGGCAGGTAGGGGTACGCTTAGGTTTTGTTGTAGGATTTCTTGCTTTTGGGCGTCCACGTTCAGAGCCTTTAACAGCCCATACATCGCAACCATTAGCACCGTAACAAAGGGCAAGGCACTGGCGATTGCCATGGTTTGCAACGCCCCAAGACCGCCTGCCAGTAGTAAAGCAATGGCAACCACGCCTGCCCCGATTGACCAAAACAGACGATAACGCACGCCTTTACTGCCTTTGCCGTGCGAGCAAAGCATATCCATGACGAGCGCCCCAGAGTCGGCAGACGTGATAAAAAACACGATAATCATGGCAAGGGCAACATAGCTAAACAGCCCCGACATGGGAAGCTCTTCTAAAAAGGCAAATAAGGACAGCGACACATCTTTGTTGATAATCTCGCCAAGCAAGGTGTTGCCTTGATTTAAAATCATGTCAATGGCGGAGTTACCAAACACCGTCATCCACAAAAACGTAAAGCCAGCAGGGACAAATAGCACCCCAAGCACAAACTCACGAATGGTACGCCCACGAGACACACGAGCGATAAATAGACCGACAAACGGAGCCCAACTAAGCCACCAACCCCAATACAAAATCGTCCAACCGCCAAACCAATCGGTCTTGTCATAGGCATATAGGTTAAAGGTCAAGCCAACAATGTTTGAGATGTACGAGCCGACATTTTGGACGTACGCTTGCAATAAAAACACCGTTGAACCGCCCAATAGCACAAAGAGCAGTAGAACCACTGCCAAGCCTAGATTAAGCTCGGATAGCATTTTTACGCCCTTATCCAGTCCCGACATCACCGAGACAGTCGCCAACGCACAGATGATGGCAATCAGCACCACTTGGCTTGCTGTCCCCACAGGGATGAACGAGAATATATGATTAAGCCCCGTATTGACCTGCAACGCCCCATAACCTAGGGAAGTCGCCAAACCAAACAGCGTCCCCACCACCGCAAACACGTCCACCGCATGACCGATAGGGCCATAAATCTTATCACCGATAAGCGGATATAATGCCGAACGCAACGTCAAGGGCAGGTTATGCCGATAGGCAAAAAACGCCAAAATCAGAGCCACCACCGCATACACCGCCCAAGCGTGCAAGCCCCAATGAAAAAAGGTCAGTCGCATGGCTTGACGAGCAGCGTCTATGGTGCTACCGTCTCCGTGTGGCGGATTTAAAAAGTGCATGACAGGTTCTGCCACGCCAAAGAACATAAGCCCAATGCCCATACCTGCCGAAAACAGCATGGCAAACCACGAAAAATTACTATAATCAGGGCGAGAATGGTCAGGGCCAAGCTTGATGTTACCGAGTTTGGATAAGCCCAAATACACGCTAAACAGCAAAATAATCGCCACCGTCAGCACATAGTACCAACTGGCATTATTCACAATCGCTGATTGCACCGCCTTAAAGGTCTTGTCGGCAAGCTCAGGCAATAAAATGGCAAACAAACTGATAAAGGCAATCAGCCCTGCCGATGTCAAGAACACAGGCGGATTTAGCCCGTGCTTGTGTTTTTTGGGTACGGGCGTACTCATATTACACTCCTATTGTCAATGGTAGTGCAATAAAATATGGATAAACGCCTAAATGATTAAAAACGATTGATAAACACACCAATCCTATTCATATTTGATTGCACCAATGGGGTTAATTTTGAGCAACATTTGCACAAAATTTGTTAATATTCAAAGGATTGTAACATAGATTAGCCAAAAAATAAAATTTGCTTAGGAATTGGTATCATTGTAATAAAAAAGACCGTCCAATTCAAACGGTCTTTTTTAACATCAAAACAATAATTAACATGATATCAAGAATAATGCACCACCGAACGAATAGACTTACCTTCGTGCATTAACTCAAAAGCGTGGTTAATGTCATCAAGGGGCATTGTGTGCGTGACAAAAGGCGACAAGCGAATTTTACCCGACATTGCGTCCTCCACCATTTGTGGTAATTGGCTACGCCCTTTGACACCGCCAAATGCCGTGCCTTTCCAAGTTCTGCCCGTCACCAATTGGAACGGACGGGTGCTAATTTCTTGACCTGCCCCCGCCACGCCAATAATCACCGACTGTCCCCAGCCACGATGAGCTGACTCCAACGCCGAACGCATCACTTCCACATTACCAATACACTCAAAGGTGTGGTCCACGCCCCATTTGGTCATTTCAATCAGCACTTGTTGGATTGGTTTGTCAAAATCTTTGGGATTGAGACAATCAGTCGCCCCAAATTCTTTGGCAAGGGCAAATTTTTCAGGGTTGGTGTCAATGGCAAAAATTCGCCCTGCGTTCGCTTGTTTTGCCCCTTGAATCACCGCCAAGCCAATGCCACCCAAGCCAAACACCGCCACGCTATCGCCTGCTTGCACTTTGGCGGTATTATGTACCGCCCCAATGCCTGTGGTGACGCCACAGCCGAGCAAGCAGACTTCCTCTGGGTTGGCTTTTGGGTTGATTTTGGCGAGCGACACTTCCGCCACCACCGTGTATTCGCTGAATGTGGAACAGCCCATATAGTGATAAATTGGCTTGCCTTCATACGAAAAACGGCTGGTGCCGTCTGGCATCACGCCTTGCCCTTGCGTGGCTCGCACCGATACGCACAGATTGCTTTTGCTTGATTGGCAAAATTCGCACTCGCCACATTCTGCGGTATAAAGTGGAATCACGCTGTCGCCCACCGCCACACTGGTAACGCCTTCGCCCACTTCCACCACCACGCCTGCCCCTTCGTGTCCCAAGACCACAGGGAACAGTCCTTCGGGGTCAGCCCCTGATAGGGTAAAGGCATCTGTATGGCACACGCCTGTGTGGGTGATTTTGACCAAGACTTCGCCTTTTTTGGGGCGTTCTACATCAATTTCTACGATTTTTAAGGGTTCGTTGGGGGCAAATGCCACCGCCGCACGGGATTTAATAGTGTTCATTTTGGGATACCTAATTGTTTGAAATAGTAATGATTATAATGGTTTAGAGATATTTTGGCTAATTGATAATTTTGATAGTTGGGTATTATTTGGGGTGATAAGTGGGTTTAATGGCAAAATACCGCTCATTTCTAGGAGATATTATTTGCCATATTCTATTTTCAAATTTTTATTTAGATATAGATTAATGATTCATAATTCAAATCAATGAGCACTTCATCTAAGGATGCCAACTTATTTTTAGTAATATCATAACCAAATTGATTCAAATCAACATTACTTATCATTGCATTCTTCCAGTCAATAATCTCTTGGTCAATAGCACCTATTTCATCAAGCAATGCGTAGAATGATATTTTTTCAGAAATAGATTGGGTATTTAACAAAGTTGTTTTGATTAATCTTCTCAACTCATCATCATTTTTTAATCTCTTAATTAATGGAGTGTATAAAAATCTATGATAATAATCAAACTCGTGATAGTTACTCAACACATCAGCCAAAAAATCTAAAATATTTTCTGGTTTGTTGCATGTCATTCTTAGATTAAATGCAAGACTTGCACTTAATCTTGGTTGGCTTTTAACTAAATCATTAAAAATATTTAATAACTTTTCATCATTAGCCCAACCTTGACATAGAGCCATAAGCCTTCCTTCATATTGATATACATCTTCTATATTGCTAACGAGATGATAAATATCTTTATCATCACTAAATAAATCACCAAGTAGCTTTCCGCAAGTTATGGCAATTGCTGAATTTTTGCTATCAACATATTCAATTAATATCTTTTTTAATTGATTTTTGTCTGTTGTATTTTTGATTAAAAAATTCATCAAATTACCATCATGGATAGTTTCTAAATGATTCATATAATCCATAATATAAGGCACGGTTGGAGAATCTTTGGTTGAAATTTTAGCAATAAACCCCCAATTCTCTTGACTAAGTTCTTCTTTGCCAAATTGAGATATTTTACCCAAATCACCATTGGTTGCTTTATAAATAACATCAAAATTATCAACCAAAATTTGATTGGCTAAACTATTATCTTCTCCATAATTATCAAAAAATAGAAAATTAGGGTTGGCAAGCTTTTCTTCTCTCGGTTTATCAGCATAATATTCTTCTGGATTTTCAATCAAAAAATATTCATTTAGCTTATTTATTTTTAAATAGCCAATAAATGCAATCTGTCTTTGTTTCTCGTGATAATTACCAACAGCAAATACAAGTTCATTACTTCTTTCTAATACAACATCTGGATGTTTATCTTTCATATGTTCAAAATAAGCAATCGCTGAAGCCATTTGGATTGTTGAATCTTTTTCATCCAAAAAATGACTCAATTGCTCAATGACTTTAGTGTTGCCACTAAAGTATTTATGTTGCAACTCTTGAACCAAATGTACTCTAAAACTCTCTTCTGTAGGAAGTGAAGCAACTAAACTTTGTTCAAATTTATCCATTAACTCTGGTAAAAATTGTACAGTAGCCACAGGGGAATGTGTCAACTCTTGTATTGCCAATGATTTTACCTTTTGGTTTTCTGGAAAGTGTTGTATTAAAAGATGTAAAGACTCATAAAAATCACCCCAATTTTTATCAAGTAATGGTAATTCTTGCTCTAAAAATCTATCAAGTAAATTAATTTCAAAATAATTTTTATCCAATTCTATTAAAGATGATAAGGCTCTATTTCGAAATCTTATGTCTCTATTAAATAAAATTTCTTCTGAAATTTCAATACCTTCTTTGGGGTTATCTAAAAAGACTGTGCTGAGATAATCCGATGCCCACCCTTTTCTGCTATTATCACTACGAAAATAATCTTTTAATCTATTTATCACATTTTTATCATCAGACCAGCCAGAAGTAAGAGCCCTAAGTTGCCAATGCGGAAACCCTGATTTATCCAATAATTGCTCAAACAAGTATTCTTTATTATTCTCAGTTCTTCCAATCAAACAAGCATAAGTAGTTTCAATATCTCTATGCTTATTATCATCTTTTTGTAACCACTCTTCTATTACAGGAATTAATTTTTTGTTATCTCTAAATGCTTCCGAAAGTGTTTGCCAATGCTCTATTTTATGTGAAGGAAAAAACGGATGTTTTTTATTAAGTTCATCAATAACTTTATCAACGACTTCATCTTTACTATTGTAGCATTTAAATAGTATAGACCAAGCTATCTCGTGCTTAATTTGTGCCTCTGCCACATGTGTATTTAAGCTATCCATCAAATGTTTGAATAATTCATTTGAATTTCCCCAACCATCAATAAATAACTGCTCAATTTCATCATCAAGTGTATAATTTATGCCCTCTATCTTATTAACAAGTGTATCTAAATCTTGACTGGTTTGCATATTAAGATAAACTTTTAGTTTGGTTGTAAATAAATAGATTTTAGGATGTTCTGATAAATGATATTTGGCAACTATTTCTTTTTGAAATGATGATTCTACCTTTTCGGAAATTAATGTATTAATTAAATAAGCAATGATTTCAGGATTATAACATTCAGATAAAATATGATTAATTTTTTCAAAAATCCACTCATCATCAATAAATTTTTGTATCACCTTTGATGCTTGAAGTTTTTGGTAAATATTGCCATTAATAAGTGATGTAACGATAAAATGTCTAATGTTATCCGTAAGATTTTCTTTGGATAAATACATTAGAGTTTCTAGACGTTTATCATTATAAGCATAAATATTTGGAAAATACTTAAATAAGTAATCAAGTACTTTTTCATTTATTTTAGGATTATATAGAGATTTTAATAATATATTCCATAGAACTTCTTTTCTCTTTGGATGTGTTTCATATTCAAATTCTGAAATTAAATTATTGAGGTCTATTTGCGATTTATCAATAGGGGCATTGTTTAATGTTAGTGCTAATGTATACTTGAGAAATTTGGTATAATGATTGACTTTATTTTCATTACCTATGATATTAATGCAATTAATAAATTTTTTTCTATTTCTATTAGGAATCAACCCAAAGAAAAAATAAATAACCTGACTCCACTGAGGATTTTCCCCATAAGTCTCTAATGTGTTTTGAATAATATCCTCATCAGAATTGATTAAGTATTTTGCCGTCATAAACTCCTGAAATTGGCGATGAAGGAATGCAACTTCATCGGGTGATTTTTCAATAATAATACCAATATTATTTGCACCGATATCTAAAATATTTTTACTGACTTTCTTGGCTTTGGCATTTTCATAATCTAATTCTTCAATTAAGTATTTACCAATAATAGTACAAGCATCTTCTTTTAATATAATACCATCATGATGATTTTCGTGAATATCTTTAGATAATACACTAAAAATATCAAAAAGATTAAATTCATATTCGCTTTCATCAGAAATATTGGCAGATGTTCTTCTTTTAATCGGGTGTTTTTCAATCAAATGTTCAGTAATATTATCCAAAAGTTTAACTTTATTTCTAGGTAGAGTAATCTGCCCAAATCTATGAGAAATCAAAATACTTAGTAGTAAAGGGTTAGTTGATAAACGCAACAAGTCAGCTGATTGTTCTAATTCTAGCAAAAATTGCTGGGTTGAATTTTTAACAAAATTAATTTCAGTTAACCCCTTACACTCCATCCATTGTTCATACCAGTAGCTGATAAATTTTTCCTGTTGCTTAACTGAAAATTCACCGATAGTGTAAGTTTTTATTCCATAAAATTCTTCTTTCTGTAATCTATAACCATAGGGTCTGCTAGAATAAATAACTTTAGTATTATTTAATGAAGTTTGTATATCTATTCTTGAAATGGCGATTTTTGCCAATCCACTATTTGTCCATTCATCAATACCATCTATTACCAATAATAATCTTTCATCTTTTAAGGCATTATTGATTAATTCAAATAATGACTCTTGACCGACACTTTTTAACCATAACAGCATAATATCATACAAATTTAAATTTTCATTTTCATGTAATTTTTTTGTTATAAAGGCAAAAGGCAACCAAACAGGCAGTAAATCTCCCCATTCTTTAGTTGTATTAATTAGTTTAGGTTCATCTGATAATAAATCCAAAACCAAATAGCGTAATAAAGTGCTTTTTCCAGAACCTGGTTCTCCCAAAATCATTACTTTGTCGTGCTTAGATAAATAATCATCAGGATTTAATCTAACTTCATTTTCTCGAAAAATAACAGAATGATTGTATTTCTTTCTGTGAGATTTTTGAAAATCCTGATGGTTGTCAATCTCTTCATCATTAAAAAAATCAAGTCTGGATTCTTGTTGTTTTGTATCTTCGATTTGTTGATGATTGTCGATAATCTGTTTTTCAATAAAATCTGGCAAAATAAATCTATCTTGAATTTTTGCCAAGTAATTATCAAAATGGCTAGCAGGAATACCGATGTCATTTGCTTGAAAAGTTGCTGAATACACATCGAACAATTTTTTTCTGTATTCAATAACTTGTAATGAATCCAATTTTCTTCGTTCTGTAATATTTTTAAAAGCTTCTTCTCCATTAAAGGCTTTTACCCACGCTTTACCAAAGAAATCATATACAATTTGTGGATAGTCCTTTAATATTGCAGAAATTTGAATTTTATCCCATTTGATAAAATCAATGCCTTCGGATTTTAACCCTTCTCTTAGCTCATTGAATTTATCTTGAATTTGAGTTTTATTAAGTTCAACAGTGGTGCAGAAAATAAACTCATCACTTTTTTGATGCCACTTCCCTGACCTAAAAGTTTGAACGGCTTGTTCTAAATCATTTTTAGATACTGCTTCATATTTTTTGCATTGGTATGATGAGTATTTTGAATTTTTGTAGGCAAAAATATCAATACCATCTTGTTTCTGACCAGCTACACCATAAATTTCACAGTTATTTTTTCCATGTATCGCCTGTGCCAATCTTAAGCAAAGCTTCTCAAAATCCTCCCATCTTAATTGTTCAATAGGTAGTGAATTTGCATTGGTTTCAATAGGTGGTGTAATTTCCGAGCCATTTGGCGTGAATAAATAAGACGAATTAAAGCTCATCTGAAATTCCTATTTTAAAGTATAAAATTTTACATATAACTTATTTATTTTAATAAATTTTTAAATAAATAGTTATTTTTATTATAACATTTATCTACACAAAAATACATTTTAAATGCTTTAAAAGTGGTAAAAATACCGCTTTCATCAAAACGGGTTTTCTCCCATTCAAAAATATTAAAACTCACACCAAACGAATACATCCCACGCCCACGAGCAATAACACCACCCCCAAGATTTGCACGGGTAACACCGCCTTTTTTGTCACGCCAAATAAGCCGAATTTATCTACCAACAAACTGCCACAAATCAAGCCAGACAGCACAAGCATCACCACCTGTCCTGTCCCGATTTTTGGCACAAGATACACTCCAGACAAAATAAACAACGCCCCAAGCACACCACCGCCCCAAATCCACAATGGCTGTCCTTGTGTGGGTTTGATTAAATGTACCAAACTTTTTTCATAACACAAAGCAATCACAAACAGCACGCCAGTCCCCACCAAAAATGACACCACCGCACCACCAAGCGATGAGTCAAGTTGTCGTCCAAGCTCGCCATTGACCGCCGCTTGTGTGGCAAGTGCCATTCCGCCCAGCACCCCCACGCCACGCCAAAGCCACGCATTGTCACCCGTTTTGGCAAGTTGTCGCCTTTGGGGTAAGACAATCGCCACAAATACACCTGTCAAGACAAGCAAAACTCCCACAATTCGGCTGCCCAAAAAAGGGATTTGCACCGAACGAAGCAAACCAAAACTGTCAATCATTAGCCCCATTAGTACCTGCCCCAAAATCGGCATTACCGCCGTTTGCACACCGCCCAATTTGGGGAAAATCAGCACATTGGCGGTCAGTCCCACCGTCCCAAGCACACCGCCAAGCCACGCCCACCAAGGCACAGCCGACAAAGTCACCTTATCAAACCAAAGCGGACTGCCAAACCCAAGCGATAAGCCCACAAGAAAAATCAGCCCCACCAAAAATGAAACAAACGAAGTCAAAAACGCAAAGCCCAAATGCAAACGCAGTTGGGCATTGACAGCTGACTGACAGGCAATGCACACACCCGCCAATAATCCAATGATAAAAGTCATTTTAAATTAACACGGTTTAATAAAATTATCTTATACTCATTTAATCATCATAAAAACCGCTTAGCCAATCATAAGCAAGCGGTTTTTTGTTTTCAATTAAACTTATCATTTCAAACTTTGATAAATACTCTCTACCAATTTTTCACTATTGATAAAATTCCAATTATGGCTACTTTCCCATTCTTTGGCGGGGCGAGACGCTTGAATTTGGGCAAGGGTTTTGCCTTGGCGTTTTTGTTTGGCGACCCGACTTCTAATGGTGTTTAACATTTTGGTATGGGTAATCAGCTCACTACGGCTTGCCAAATTGCCGTGTCCTGCGATGATTTTGGTATTGTCATTGGCAAGGACAATAATGCCATTTAAGCCTTTAATCATACCGTCAATCGTTCCGCCATTTTTGACATCAATAAACGGAAAACGCCCAAAAAATAAAATATCGCCAGCGTGAATGATATTAGACTTTGGCAAATGTACAATAATATCGCCATTGGTATGAGCATTAGCAAAATACATCAAATGAATGGGTTCATCGCCTGCCAATTTTAAAGATTTATCAAAAGTCAAATGCGGTAGTGTATTGGGCGTGGCATTATTTTGATTATAAGCGGTGATTAAATCGCTGGTATTATGATGAGCGATAATGGTCGCATTAAAATCTTTGACAAAAGACGCATTGCCACCCGTATGGTCATTATGTCCGTGCGTATTGATGACATAACGCACAGGTTTTGGGCTGATTTTGCCAATTTCGCTTTTAATATCAGCATAAATATTGGTAAATTGCGTGTCCACGACATATAGGGCATTGTCATTTTCAATCACGGCAATATTACCGCCTTGACCTTCTAGCATATAAACGCTGTCATTTAATGGCGTGGTTTTGATTGGTGTACTGTGTGTGTCATTGGCAAATGCGGTCATTGATATTGTACTTACCAAAATAGCAGTTAAAAATTTTAGTTTCATTATTAAAACACTCCAAAAAAAAAGCATTGTTTTTAATGATTAAAATAATGCTTTTATTTAAAAAAAATTATTCTACAAATTTCACCACTTCATCAAAAGTTTTACGGGCTTTTTGGCGAATTTCTTTATCACGATAACCAAAAGTTACCATTACCGAAATCGCCCACTCATTTGGGTCAAATAAACCTTCTTCTGCCAAAATGCGGTTCACTTCTTTATAATCAAAGCCTTCAATCGGGCAACTGTCAATGCCAAGCATTGCTGCCCCCGTCATCATATTGGCAAGGGCGATGTAGGTTTGTTTGCTTGCCCAGTCAAATAAACTGCGGTCGGAATCCAAAATGGCGATGTCTTCGGTTTGGAATTTTTTATAAACTTCCATAATCTTAACACGGTCATCGCCTTGCAAGCCCCGTCTGTCCATAATTTCGCCAAAATAGGGCGTGTCATAGCGGGCGTTTTTCTTGGCAAGAATGGCGACAATGTGGCTGGCGGTTTCCATTGTCGGAATGCCCCACGCATAGGGTTTTAGTTTTTGGCGTAAGTCTTGGTTTTGTAATACCAAAAATTGCCAAGGCTCAGACCCCACAGAGCTTGGCGACAAACGCCCAAGTTCCAAAATGGCATTAAAATCATCGGCAGGGATTTTGCGATTACCGTCATACGAACGGGTGGACGCACGGCGATGAAAGGCGTTAATTAGGTCGTCTTTATTAAAAATGGTCATAGAGATACTCCGAAAAATAAGATTAAAAGGTTTTCAGGCAGCCTGAAAAAAATCACATAAACCCTCTTACATACTGTCTTGGCACAAACTGCATTTCACTGCTGTCCGAGCCATTTTGCTGATATTGGGCGTTTAGCACCCAATACGGGTCTCGCAAAAGCCCACGCCCAATCGCCACCAAATCGGCATCGCCCACACCCAAAATATGGTCAGCCACTGCCACATTGTCCAGCATACCCACCGCAATCACAGGTTTGTTTGTGGCGTGTTTGACTTTGCGAGCCAAATCCACTTGATAGCCTGCATAAAATTCAGGGTGATTGCCTTTGTGCAACACGCCATCGCCACCACCGCTCACATCAAACATATCCGCCCCTGCGTCTGCAAATCGTTTGGCAATCTCTACGCCATAATCGCTGTCAAAGCCGTCTTTGCCATATTCTTGGGCGGAAATGCGCACGATTAACGGCATATCAGTAGGCATCACTTTTTTGGCTGCCTGAATGATTTCCACGCCAAACAAGACTTTGTCTTGACCGTATTCATCGGTACGCCCATTGGATTTGGGCGAATAAAATTGATGAATCAAATAACCGTGTGCCCCGTGCAATTCAATCGCATCAAACCCTGCGTCCACCGCTCTTTTCACGCTATCGGCAAAGGCTTGCACCAAGTCTTTGACTTCCTGCGTGGTCAATTCGCGTGGCGTAATCAAATTTTGCCCTGCATAATCTAACTCGCCATAATGAATGGCGGACGGGGCGACGGCATTCGGTTCATCTTGGGCTTTACGACCTGCGTGGGCGATTTGCACGGCAATTTTCGCTCCTTGTGCATGTACGCTGTCCACCAGTTTTTTAAAGGCGGCTTGCTGTTCGTCATTCCAAAGTCCCAAGCAATTTGGACTAATGCGACCATTGGGGGCGACATTGGTCATCTCCACGATAATCAAGCCCACGCCACCAATCGCACGGCTGGTGTAATGCACCAAATGCCAGTCGTTTGGCACGCCGTCTGTGGCGGAATATTGGCACATTAGGGGCATAACTACGCGGTTTTTAAGTTCAAGATTTTTAATGGAAAAAGGGGTAAGAAGTTGGCGGATTTTTGCCATTTGAGTAGTCCTAAGTGATGAAAGTGGGGGTATTATAGCGTGTTTGGGATATTAGGGAAAATTGATTATTTTAATGGGTAGGTATTATTTGGCGTGATAAATAAAAACTTTATCACGCCTTTTATGATTAAAAACTCAATTTATCAACAATTTGTTGCCAATGCGATTGTGGCAACTGCTTTTTCATTGCATTATTTATCATATGCCAATAATCCGCATTGGTTAAAACACGCTTGGCTTGTTCCAATGGTATTTCATCATGAAAATCTGTTTCATTTTTTAATTGTGGTTCTCGTTTTGTCAAATATCCCACCGCATAACTATTACCAAATTTACTGGCAGTATGCAATAGCGTTTGCCCGTCTGCTGTTTTGACGGTCAAATCAGGATTAACCGACAGCATTAAATCAAAACAAGACTGTGAATGTGTTTTAATAATGGCGTGCAATGGTGTCATTCCTTGATAATCCAAAGTGTCTGGTCTGGCACCTTGTTTTAGCATTAAATCAATCAAATCAAAATCCGCCCATTCCGCAGGGAATATTAAAGGATTTTGCTGTTTAAAATCACGATTATCCAAACTCTCAGGGGCATATTGCACCAATAAAAATACCGCTCTACGCATTGCAAAAATCGCTTTTTGGATTTCTTGCTTATGAACAGACTTATTATAATTTTTGAATTGATTGATTAATTTTAATAATAACATAAAAGCATTGCCACCTTCCACACTAGGCAATGGTTTGACTAATGATTTTTTATGCTGTTTGATATAATCAATGACTTTATTTTCATTATAAGGTTCATCATAAATCAATTTAAAAAATATTTGCACAATGGGGGTCATCTTTGTCCAGTTTGGTACTTTGATTTTCAAAACCATAATAAGGCATATACAGTGTTTGCCAATGATTATCATCAATTAAAAATTGCTCTACGGTGTCTTCCAAAGTCGTGGGTAAATCTACTTTTAAAAAACAATGAAATACACCGCCTGCCAACATATCACGATAATAAGTTTCGTGATTATTGGCATTTAGTGGTTTATCCCAAGTTTCAAGGGCTAGTAAATCCAAGCCAATTCGCCCACGCCAATCAGCATAGCAACCTATTTTTGACGCTTCCAATGCTTGCCGATAAAACTGCTTGGCAGATTTAAAATCATTGCGTGATAAGGCATCACGAGCTTGGTAATTATGGATTTGAGCCTGTTTGTGTTTAAAGCAGGGGTGGTTGATTGCCTGTTCTAATAAGACTTTGACACGGCTTGGGGCGTTTTTATCATTTTTGCGTTGGTCAGTGTATAAATGGCGGTGCAATTTGGATTGAATCACAAATAGCTCATCATCAGGTGTTTGACTTAGTTGTTCGGCTCGCTCAATTAACAAACGACTAATTTGTTTGTTGGTTAAAAATAAACAGCTTTCCAATATGGCAAAAACAACTTCTTTGTTGTTACAAGTCCGAATGGTTTTTTCTGGATTAAGCGTTAATGAAAATAATGTTTTTAAATATTCATCAGCATTTCTCTGATATTTTATATATAAAGCAATTTTATCTTGTTGAATTTTTAAATTATTGCTTGGGTTGGTGTCAAAAAAATCTGACAATGCTTCTGTGCCAGCCAAAGACATAAAATAACGATTTAAAGTTTCAAAATGAACCGACTTTCTAGCAAAGTCATCAGGCATAGGAAATCCAACCGATTGAATAAATCGGGTCATTTCATCATTTTCGTGATGATTTAAGATATGAGCAAAAACTGCTTTGCCATAATCACCTAATTGTTCATCAAACCAATTATCAGCCTGCTTTTTATTTTCAAACTTTTGATAAGAAAATACCATCAAATCAAAAATATATTTACCAATATACACCAATTGATAGGCTTTATTATCGTGCAAATCTGATGAATGAATATTTGTATTGGGAGAAAAATATTCACAGGCTTTGATAAAAGCTGATTGAATAGCCCTTGCCAATAAAAAAGTTTGGCGTATTTTTTTTATGGTAGGCGGATTATCGCTGACAAATCCCAATTCTAATTCATCAGGAAAATAGCTTTTTATGCTGTTGGCATCGGGCAATTTGCCGTTTTTCCAATGGTATAAATTACGCAAAATACTGTCTTTTTCTTTAAATCCTGCATTGGGAAATTGCTCACAGCGTGCATTTGCAAAATCTTCCAGTGTGTCGCCATAATGATTAAATAGCCAATCCATTGCCAGTTGTACGGGCAAACGCAATGTTTTTTGCTCATCATCATATCGAGGTAATAATTGGATAAAATCAGGGGAAATTTGCCCATTGACATACAATAAACCAAGCCAACGCCCAATTTGTGGTAAATGAAAGCGTGCCAAAACTTCCCAATTCACTTGTTGTTCATTGGCTTGTGAGCTGTGAATTTTTTGATTAAAAACATCTAATTGCTTGGCAAATTCTAAAAAATAAAATCGCCATAATTTGCTTTGCTCATCATCTAATTCAAATTGATTTGCCAAACCTGTTAATAAGGTGTTTAAAAATTCTTGGTACTTTATCAGTTTCATATCATAAGCAACAAAACGCTGTTTGATAACCGTTGCCTGTGACGGCGAACCCGCCCATTGATATAAATTTAATAGGACGCTTTCAGGATTGGGTAAAAAGCTCATTATATACTCCTTAAATAAATTGGTTGGCTAATTTTTGACAAATGTATTGTTTGTATTCATCATCATAATCTTTTAACTCATTTTTTAAAATGCTTAAAATAAAGTTCATCAAAGATTTTTGTGATTTAGGCAAACAATGTTCTGGCATTTTATGATAAGATTGTTTTACCTTTGGCAAAAGAGCAAGACTTAGCATATCAATAATGGATAAGCGTTTTTTGTGTTTGGTGTTATCCAATTGAATGTTGTTGGCGTGTCCAACTCTTTGAATGGATTTAACTTGTTGCTGATAATATTCAATCAACACATCAAATCCTGCATCTTTTGATACAATCAAAAATTCATCATTGGGATTGTTTTCAATGATTCGTCCCATTTCACTTGACAGAATAAAATCAAGGGCATTTTTTCCGCTTTTTGGCACTTGAATCAAATGAAAAGCTTTACCGAATTGGGCTTGGGCTTCGCTGAATGAAATGGGTAAAGTAGTTTGATTTTTGCCAACAAACAGCCAAATTTGGCATTGATTGGGGTTAAGGCGGTTAAAATCATTGGGCTGAATGTTTTCATAATCAATCAAATAATGTTTCATAAAAACTCCAAATTGGGTAAATGGTGGGGATTTTCAATGTTGACAGTTTAAAAAATTTTTACAATCTGTTCAATGAAAAGTGGCGTACACCCTTGCAAATCCTTGTTTTTGCACCAATAATAATGATAAGTTTCAATGAGATGCCACAATGACTGACCTTTGTAAACTTGACCTAAACCTACTCAAAGCCTTTGTTGTGCTATTAGACGAATGTAATGTCAGCCGTTCAGCACAACGCTTGTCAGTTACTCAACCTGCGATGAGTGGGATTTTAAATCGTCTGCGAGAAAGTTTTAACGACCCGTTATTTGTCCGCGTTCAGCACGGAATGCAACCGACTGATAGAGCGATTGAGCTTGGTAAAATTGCACGACAAATCCTAACCGATACCCCACTCTCAACTAA
>NZ_MXAP01000032.1 GCF_002027555.1 Moraxella equi | reverse complement strand
GATAAGTGTGTGGATGCTTCGTAGTTCATTGGGGTGTTTTAGTATAGGAGGGGTTTTGCAGGAGGTCTAATATATTAGACTGTATTGTAATATAAGCAACAAATGTATTGCTGTTTCATTGATCAATATTATTGGTTAAGGAGTTATTGATGAAATCTTTATTTACGGTAATGCTTCTCTGTGTTTTTACGTTGATGGGTTGTGGCGACAAAAACAATGCATCAGAATCAATCCAGGAAGAGTTAAAAGATGATTTGGATCAAAAGGTGTATAAGGTTTTAACCTATCCGCATTACGCACCTTATGAGTACTTGGATGAAAAAGGCGGTATCATCGGCTTTGATGTGGATATGATTCAGGCGATTGCACAGTCTCAGAACTTTAAAGTGGAGATTATTAATTCGCCTTGGGAAGACATGCTTGGTAGATTCAACACCGGAGAGGCTGATTTGGTGATTTCAGGTATTTCTCGTCAGCAGGCAGGTGGGGATGCTGATTTTGCTTTATCTAATGCCTATTTACATGGCAGGGATTCGATTTTAACCAAAGAGGGTGTTACCAATATTAATACATTTGAAGATATGGTTGTTCACAATATTGGTGTTCAATCTAATACGATCTTTGCTGATGAATTAATAGCTAAAAAGAGGGAGGGTAATCCAACATTAAAACTTTCTTCAACCAGTTTTTTGGCATTTAGTGATTTGGTTAATGATAAAGTTGAGGCGGTTTATGCTCATGAAAATATCTTACGTCATTATGCTAAGGGGCAACCAAATTTGAAATTTAATTTCAATGGTACGGGCGAGGGTTTTGATTATTATGATATGGTGGTAGTTGCCAAAAAAGGTAATGATGAGCTAATAGCAAAAATAAATGCAGGCATTCAAGATGTGCATCAAAATGGCACATATCAAAAACTACATTCGCAGTGGTTCGGCGTGGAAGCACCAACACCTACGATAAAAAACAAGAATAGATATTGATAATATCTAAAAACGCAAGTCTAGACTTGCGT
>NZ_MXAP01000031.1 GCF_002027555.1 Moraxella equi | reverse complement strand
GGGCGGGAGGGGTCAAGGGGTTAAGTGTCCAATCTAGATGTTTTTAAGATGGGAAGTGTCTGAGTTTGGGTGCTTGGGAGTAAAAACACAGCTAGAAGCTGTGTTTTTTGGGGTGTGTTTAACGGATTATTTTTTTGCATTGGCGAGGATTTCTTCTGGGATGAGACTGATGCCATGCTCTGTGAGTTTGTACCAAACATAAGCCTGTGATTTAGATAAGTGGCTTGGGGTTGGGTAAATGGGTGATACATCACCGATGTTTAAGTAGATGACTTTTTTAGTCATGCGGTCTTGGTAATAACCTGATACAGTAGCAGGTTGTCCTTCTTGGATGATGCAGGTTTCATCATATTTGGGTGGGGTGGTTGGTGGGCTATTTTGAGAGGCAACAAAGGCGGCAGCACTCTCTGGGGTAATACCTAGATTATCCACCACTCTATTAATGTCCATCATAATTTCAAAGGGTTCTAACTGCGTGATAAAGTTAATGTACTCAAAGATATTAACCTTTTGGACATTTTGCAGAAGTTGCTTACCGCCCAAGGCGATGGCTGGCACAAAGGCATACATCTCATCTTCTTTGAGTTTGCCATAACTGGCAAGACAGCGGTTAAAGAGGGGGGGGGGTGTGGTGGATGTCGGTTAAATCATAGGATTTTTCACCTCCAATCTCCCTAATAGCACCATTAACTTCTACAACTATGTTAATGGCGTGTTGTCTTTGTGTTAATTGACGATTGTCTTCAATGGCTGGAAAAATACGAATATAATCCAAGACAATGGTTAAATGAGACCTGGTGTACCTACCCATCACCTTCAACTCCCCAAACGCCGTTCTACCCAGCACATACCAATCATCGTGGGCATAAAAGGGCGTGGGTTTTAAAATCTCATCCAGCAGGTCAGCATAATCATCAGGATTTACCAGCCAAAATCCGCCATTGGGTGCGATATTCCTTAAAATACTGCAAGGTTGCCATTAACAAATTGGGCATACCAATTTTGAGTTTTCTACCGCCTTTTTGATGGACAGTCGCTTGTGCTTGCTCTAAACAAGCAAGCATGTTGTTAAAGACTTCTTGCTCAACACCAATTAAGCGTTTAAACTTTTCATCAGATAGGTGTGTGGATGCTTCGTAGTTCATTGGGGTGTTTTAGTATAGGAGGGGTTTTGCAGGAGGTCTATTTTACCAATAATAAAATTAATTTTTTATTTTTTTAGTCCTATTTGGGTTATCTGCATTATAGCACCAATGTATATGTTTTGAGTTCGGCATTTTAACAACGGTTGTCTCATCCAAAATATTTAATAAATCTTGATAAGTTAATTTTTTCGGCGAATTTGCCAAATTTTATCAAATAATAAGTAATCGCCATTCTTTTAATTTATAACATCATTGGGGTTATAGTTCTCGTGATAATACATTGGTTTTTTGCAAAATCGCTTGTGGGTTGGTGTTACCACGGTTCTATCAGGATAAACTTCTATTTTAAAAGAGCAGGAGGGTTTTTGGTTGGGGTGTTTTGGGCTGTCCAAAAAAGTAACGCTCCCAAAACTTGCTGTATAACTTTCATAGAAGTCCAAACCTAGCATTCTTTTTGCCTCATTAAAATACTCTCTGTCATATGTCAATAATTGATTGTGATTCTTTTTTAAGGAATAAAAAGCCCGTAAACTATATTCCTCTCTTTCGCTTAGGAATGGATCTTCAATGGTTGGAAGTTCTGGTTTCTTAAAAAATATCTTTCCCAGTCCTATTGTAAATATAAAAATTAGTATCATAAAGCAATGATGTTATTACAATGTAAGACATAAGCATTAACGCAGACAAGATAGGTAAAAAAATCCATCTATATTTCTTTTCTAACAATATCAAATTAAGTTTTTTCATTTCTCAATCCCTTGTGTATTATCTTTGTTATAACACCAATGTATTTGTTTTGAGTTTGGCATTTGACCAACATTTGTTTTATCTAAAATATTTAATACGTCTTGATAGGTTAGTTTTTCAGCAAATTTACCATAGTTTTCATATAGAATAAAACCTATCTTGATGGCAGTATCATCATCAATAGGGTCTCCTCCACTGGTATTAAAATTGGATTTCTGTTGAGAATTTGAGTAATCAATCAACGTTTTTTTATCAAAGCCAACACTAAGACCAACATAGCCATAATGGATATTTGACCATACATCATAGAAATAATCGTAATTCTTATATTTATGGTAATGACTTTCAGAGGGTGTACCTTTTTGAGTTGGTCTATGTACAGTAATTTTGCTATTTTTGTTAAACCTATCATCCTGTACGAGTTGCCACTTATGATCCCAAGGCTTATTCGTATCAACCATGTCATACCATAATTTAAGCGATATTATGGGGTTTCTTTGGGTTTCTGGGTTACGAATGGGTTGTTCGAATTCAAATGGGTCTTTAATTTTGCCAATTCTCTCATTTGACTTATCAAACTCTCTTTGTAATTCCGCTCCTATCTCTCCAGTATTATGATAACGAATTTTTTGAGCAACCAAGGATTTTACGTTTCTCTTAATCTCGCCGACAATATATTTCGCCACTTCTATCGCTCCATCTTGATTGTGAGGACAGATTGCTGTTTGTTTATTGTGATTGGGATTTTGTGCATTGGTGGCGGTGGTGGTTTTGTATTTGCGTTCATAAATACGGTTTTTTATTCATGGTGTCAAAAGTTTAACATCACTTGTATGTTAAATAACTTTAGGTATTAATCAGGAACATCACAACCCCCAGATTGTAAATAGTTATCAGAAAAATAATTAAAATACTCACAATAGACAGTTTCATTAATATGGGGGTTAAATGGATAAAATCTAACATCAAAAATAATAAAGTCTCCATTGTATAAAACCACAAGAAAACAAAGAGAAAAAAATATGATTTTAAATCTTTTTAATAACAATAACTTTACTTTTTTATTTAAAATCAATAGTAAATAAATAAAAGGAGTTAAGACCATAAGGTTTAATAAAAATCCAAGATAATAAAATTCAAAAAAATTCACTATGGACTTGGAGCACCAACTCCAAATAAAAGTATAAATAGACGAACCATCAAGTACACTAACCCAATAAAAATTGGTAATAATCCAAGCAGCTATAAGAATGGCGTGTAATAAAACTTTAATATTAATCATCAATTCTAAATCCTATACCAGAAGTTTGGGTATTGTCTTTATGAAGAGCCGCTCTAACTTTCCATTTTTTATTTAAATATTGTAAAATCGCAAAAATATC
>NZ_MXAP01000030.1 GCF_002027555.1 Moraxella equi | reverse complement strand
TTCATACCATTGTGGGTTTTGCGTTACATTAACAAGACTTACAACGCCTGCACCACTTTATCACCCATGTCCGCACAGCCAACCAATGTCGTGCCGTCTTCATAGATGTCTGCCGTGCGATAGCCTTGTTCTAGCACTTTTTGCACGGCATTTTCTACTTGTTTGGCACGGGTTTCGTCATTTAGGCTATACCGCAAAAGCATTGCCAACGACAAAATGGTCGCCAATGGGTTTGCTTTATTTTGCCCTGCAATGTCAGGGGCAGAGCCGTGCGATGGCTCATACAAGCCCTTGCCGTTCTCATCAAGGCTTGCAGACGGGAGCATTCCAATAGAGCCTGTCAGCATAGACGCTTGGTCGGACAAAATATCGCCAAAGATATTGCCTGTCGCCACCACATCAAATTGCTTGGGGTTTTTAACCAGTTGCATCGCACAATTATCCACATACATATGCGAGAGTTCCACATCAGGATACTCTTTGGCAACTTCATTAAAAATCTCTTTCCAAAGTTCGGTGGTTTCTAATACATTGGCTTTATCCACTGAACACAATTTTTTATTTCGTTTTTGGGCGGATTCAAAGGATACTTTGGCAATACGGCGAATTTCACTCTCACTATATCGCATTGTATTAAAACCTTCTTTTTCGCCTTTATCGTTGGTAATAATGCCACGAGGCTCGCCAAAATAAATATCGCCCGTTAATTCTCGTACGATTAAAATATCAAGTCCTGCTACCACATCGGTCTTTAAAGTGGACGCATTGGCGAGTTCTTTATAAAGAATGGCAGGGCGTAAATTGGCAAATAAATTTAAATCTTTACGAATCGCCAAAAGTCCCCGTTCTGGGCGTAAAGGGCGGTCTAAATTGTCGTATTGTGGCGAACCCACCGCCCCCAATAATACCGCATCGGCTTTTCTGACGATTTCTTGGGTTTCGGTAGGATAAGGCGAGCCATAAGCGTCATAGGCTTCTCCGCCTAATTTGGCGTATTCATAGCTTGCTTCCAAACTATTTTGGATAAGTTTATCCAAAACTTTAACCGCTTGGGCGACAATTTCAGGTCCAATACCGTCACCATTTAGGATTGCAATGTGTTTGGTCATTAAAGTTTCCTTGTTATTGGGTTATTTAAGAATTATCAATTAGGATTTAACTAATATTCTATTACCATAAATAAATAACGCTTGATAATTGTTAAAGGCAATCAGATTAACATTGTCATGATGATTGTTAAAAATAACACGATTTCCCTGAACAAATGGTTTATTGTCAAAATGCACCACAGGATAAAAGTCAATAACGCCAAGCCCAATAAAATCCGTGAATTGTTCAATATGATTTTCTACTGGCAAGGCATATTCAATGTTTTTTGCCAAAACAATACTTCCTGCACTCTCACCAATATAGGGCTTGCCTTGATGGATTAAGTCAATCAAAAATCCATCAAGGTTTTTGACTTTTAATTGTTGCAATAAATATAGGGTATTTCCACCAGAAACATAGATTATATCGCACTGATTAATTCTTTCCTTAATTTCATCAGTTGTTTGATCAAAGTCAATTTTATTAACCAAAAATCCAAGCTCATCAAAAGCATTTTTTGCATTATCAACATAACCGCGATATTCTTCTATTTGGCTTGCAACATCAATAAAAGCTACAGTTTTAAATAAATGGCTTTCATTGATACGGTGCAAAAATTCAGGTAAAAATCTTGCAGTATCAGCAAAAGAAGAAGATAAAAACAGATTCTTGATATTGTTCATATTTGTCATTATTGCAACTCTTTAAACACCCACGGTCTCTCCGCACGGGCTTTTTCTTCAAAGGCTTTGATATCATCGGCATTTTGTAAAGTCAAACCAATATCGTCCAAGCCATTTAGCAAGCAATGTTTACGAAATGCGTCCACTTCAAAAGTATATTCTTTACCGCTTGGCGAAATGACCTTTTGATTTTCTAAATCTACAGTTAATTGATAGCCAACATTATCAAAACATTCTTTAAACAGCTCATCAACTTCGCTTTCTGTTAAAATCACAGGGAGCATACCGTTTTTAAAACAGTTATTAAAGAAAATATCCGCAAAACTTGGGGCAATCACGGTGCGAAAGCCATATTCATTTAATGCCCAAGGAGCGTGTTCACGGCTAGAACCACAGCCAAAATTGGTACGAGCAAGCAAAATCGTTGCTCCTTGATAGCGTTCTTGATTTAAAACAAAATCAGGGTTTTTTGGGCGTTTTGCAATGTCTTGCCCCAAATAGCCTTCGTCCATATAACGAAGTTCATCAAATAAATTATCGCCAAAGCCTGTGCGTTTAATGGATTTTAAAAACTGCTTAGGGATAATCAAATCCGTATCCACATTGGCACGGTCTAGGGGGGCAACGATGCCGATTTCGGTGGTGTATTGTTTCATAATTTTTGCCTTTTAATTAAAATCTTACCAGTTATAATAAGCCGTCAAACTTGCCGTTGCCAATACTTTACCATTTAAATTAAAGCCGAGTACCGCAGGGCTAATGCTATTTGGTAAATCCAGCACTTCATTTAACGCATAAAGAGTAAAAATATAACGGTGTGGTTTATCGCCTTGTGGGGGAAATGCCCCAATAAAGCCTGTTAAACCTGCGTCATTTTGCAATTCCAAAATGCCATTGCCAAAATTATTTGAACCATTTTTAGGTAATTTATTCCAATCAGCAGGAATATTAAACGCATTCCAATGCCAAAAACCACAGCCCGTTGGTGCGTCTGGGTCATACATTGTCAGCACAAAACTTTTGGTATCAGCAGGTGCATTTGACCATTCCAATTCTGGGCTGATATTATTGCCTGTAAATCCCCAAATATTTGCCACATAGTCATTAGATAAGGTGCTATTGGGGGCAATATCAGCACATTTTAACACCATTTCGCCTTGTGGCTGGGTGGGCTGGCGGACTTCTAAATAAGGGTTTTGAGCTAGGTCGTTCATACAATTTTCCTTTTATTTATCAGTGAGCAAAATGTAATTTTAAGACTAAGATGACCAAATCATCTTAGTCTTTTTAGTGATTACGCCACCGACCGCACATCCACAAAATGCCCGTGAATTGCCGCCGCCGCTGCCATTGCAGGACTCACAAGGTGCGTACGACCGCCATTGCCTTGACGACCTTCAAAATTACGGTTAGAAGTGCTGGCACAATGCTCACCTGATTGTAGTTTATCGGCATTCATCGCAAGGCACATAGAACAACCCGGTTCACGCCATTCAAAACCTGCGTCCGTAAAGATTTTATCCAAACCTTCGCTTTCCGCTTGTTTTTTGACCTGTCCAGAACCTGCGACAACCATTGCTTGTTTAATGGTGCTCGCCACTTTTTTGCCTTCTACGATTTTGGCAACTTCTCGCAAATCTTCAATGCGAGAATTGGTACACGAGCCGATAAATACACGGTCAAGGGTAATATCTGACAAGGATTGACCTGCCGTCAAGCCCATATAGTGATAAGCACGCGTCCAGTCATTTTTTTGCACATCGTCTTTTGCCATATCCAAAGTCGGCACATTGGCAGACACAGGAATGACCATTTCAGGCGAAGTTCCCCACGAAATTTGTGGTTCAATCTCATCGCCATTTAGCACCACCACCGCATCAAAATGAGCGTCATCGTCCGATTTTAGGGTGTTCCAATAGGCAACCGCTTTCTCCCAATTTTCGCCAGTTGGGGCATAAGGACGACCTTTGACATAGTCAATCGTCTTATCATCAACCGCCACAAGCCCCACCCTTGCACCGCCTTCAATCGCCATATTACACACAGTCATACGCCCTTCAATGGACATATCTCGGAACACTTGTCCACCAAATTCAATGGCATAGCCCGTCCCACCTGCCGTGCCGATTTTGCCAATAATCGCCAAAATCACATCTTTGGGCGTTACGCCTTTGCCAAGCTTGCCGTCCACACGAACCAGCATATTTTTCATTTTCTTTTGTACAAGGCATTGCGTGGCAAGCACATGCTCCACCTCACTTGTACCAATGCCGTGAGCCAAACAGCCCAAAGCCCCGTGCGTGGCGGTATGGCTATCACCACAAACCACCGTCATACCAGGTAGGGTTAAGCCCTGCTCAGGCCCAACCACATGCACAATGCCTTGACGGTCATCGTTAATGCCAAATTGCACGACATTAAAGGTTTTGCAGTTGTCGTCAAGGGTTTTGACTTGAATGCGAGAAGTGTCGTCTTCAATGCCCGAAATGCCCTGCGAGCGTTCTTTGGTGGAAGTGGGGACATTGTGGTCGGGCGTGGCAATGTTTGCCGACAGTCGCCAAGGGGTACGCCCAGCAAGCTGTAAGCCTTCAAAGGCTTGGGGGCTGGTTACTTCGTGCAATAATTGACGGTCAATATAAATCAAAGACGAGCCGTCATCACGTTGTTTCACCAAATGGTCGTCCCAAAGTTTGTCGTATAAGGTTCTGCCTGCCATTGTTATTCTCCAAATGTAAAATGGTCTGGGTATGGTAAATTTTAATAAGATTATAACACACTTTAAAAATAACAATAATTTATAATTTTTATGGTTTATTTAACTTTTTGGAAAATTTTTTTTGGCATGATAATCTTGCCACTTATGATAAAATAACCCAAATTCCAACGCATTGTTTTTATGAAAAAATACCTAGTCACTGCCTTATTGCTCGGCTCGCTCACACCCCCAGCTTATGCCTGTGCCCTACCCAAAAGCCATTATAAAAACGTCAGCTGTACCGCACGTTCAGGCGTGTTTTTGGCGGTCAAAGACAATGGCTCGCCCGTGGCACTTTTGGACAAAAAAGGCAACAAAACAGCCGATTTGTTCGCTTATGACGCGGTGCTGGGCTCGGAGTTTAGAAGTGGGCTACTCCCCGCCCTAAAAAACGGTAAAGTCGGCTACATCAATGACAAAGGCAAAACCATCATCGCCTTTAACTACGACCGCATGAATGGCAACCAATGGGCAAGGGGCGTGCGGGGCGAACGTATCATCGTCAAACAAAACCGTGGCTTTGGCGTGCTAGACACTCGGGGCAAGGTCATCGTCCGTCCCGAGCGAGCCATCAGCCACATCAGCGACTTCTCCCAAGGTCTTGCCACCGTCACCGCTGGCGGTAGCACCTACACCATCGACAAAAACGGCAATCGCACACAGCAAGCCCTCAACCCATCGCCCACCCCAGAGCCGACACTTACCCAAGGCAGTCTGCCAAACCCCAACACACACCTAACACTCACCCCAAGACAACAAGACGGCAAATGGGGCTTTGTCGATGATAAGGGCGTACCGATGATTATCTACGCCTTTGATGATGTCCGAGCTTATAGTGAGAATCTGGCAGGGGTACGCATGGGCGATAATTGGGGCTTTATTGATAAAAGCGGGCAACTGGTCATCGATTTTCGTTTTCATAAAGACGGGTTTATCTTGGACAGCACCAGAAATCCTGAACTGCCCGAACCGTTGATGTTTAAAAATGGCAAGGCATGGATTGGTAATCTAAATAATGGCGACAAGCTGTGTATCAATTCGCAAGGGGTCAATGTGACTTGTTAGGGTTTTTGATTTTAAAATACGCCATTGTACCAAAACCCCATCAATCATGATAAAATAGCAACTTATCTGATATGGCTATCTGTGCATTTTTTTAAAATAGGATTGTTTGCACACTCTGCCCGTCAGACCATCCCATTTAACAATTCATTTTGTCACACGGTAAAATAACTTTAAAGGAATTTTTATGATTAGTATTTTTGATATGTTTAAAATCGGTGTTGGCCCTTCAAGCTCGCACACGGTCGGCCCGATGGTTGCCAGTGGGCGGTTTTTGGCACTGTTAGATGAGCAACTACATGGCGATTTTAGTCCAATTACAGGCATTACCATAGAACTATATGGCTCGCTGTCCGCCACAGGCAAAGGACACGCCACCGATACCGCCACCTTGCTTGGGCTACTCGGACACGCCCCACGCACGATAGACACCGAACGCACGGACGAGTATTTATCAGACATACGCACGCACCAAAAGATGAACTTGGGCGGTCGTCATGTTATTGATTTTGATGAAACTACTGACATCTTGTGGTATAGCGATGTTACCCTGCCCCAACACCCCAACGGTATGACACTCATCGCCACCTTAGCCGATGGCACTCGTATCAGCGAGACTTACTTTTCTATCGGGGGCGGATTTGTTGTGGATAATGACGAATTTAAAGCCCAAACCGCGCAAGAGCAACTAGATACCCCCAAAAAATCGCCCTACCCTTATCCCTTTGAGCTAGGAGCAGACATCGAACGGCTGTGCCACACGCATGGGTTTAGTATCAGCGAGCTTATGCTTCATAACGAAACTGCTGTCCGAGACGAAGAAGAAGTTAAAGATTATCTTAACGACATCTGGGCGACCATGCAGGCGTGTGTCAATGCCGGCTACCAAAAAGACGGTATCCTGCCCGGCGGTCTTAACGTCAAACGCCGTGCCAAAGCCTTATATGACCAGCTTAGTAAAGAATACGGTAAAGCCGATGGCGGACTGCTTGCAATGGACTGGGTGAATCTGTATGCTCTGGCGGTCAATGAACAAAACGCCTCGGGCGGGCGGGTCGTTACCGCTCCCACCAATGGGGCGGCAGGCATTATCCCTGCGGTGTTACACTACTATCAAGGCTTTATTCCGTCATTTAGCTATCAGGGCGTGCGTGAGTTTTTGCTCGTGGCAGGGGCGATTGGGGCGTTAATCAAACAAAATGCGTCCATCTCAGGGGCGGAAGTTGGCTGTCAAGGCGAAGTTGGCTCTGCCTGTGCGATGGCAGCGGCAGGACTGGCTCACGTCATGGGCGGCACGGTCGCCCAATGTCTAAACGCTGCCGAGATTGGGCTAGAACATAACTTAGGGCTGACCTGTGACCCCATTGCAGGACTGGTACAAGTGCCTTGTATTGAACGCAATGCGATGGCGTCCGTCAAGGCGATTAACGCCGCTCGCCTTGCCCTGCGTGGCGATGGCTCGCACCACGTCTCACTAGATAAAGCCATTTTGACCATGAAAGAGACAGGGCTTGACATGATGGACAAATACAAAGAAACCGCTCGTGGCGGGCTTGCCATTCATGCCGATAACCGCATTCCTGTGGCAGTGGTCGGTCATGTGGGCGTGGGATTTAGCCAGTGTTGATGACACCAATAAACTCATTTAACAAGATTTAGCAGGGTAAATAAAAGACGGATATAGATGTTTTATTCCGTCTTTTGCTTTATCCATCCTTGCTTTGCCAAATATATCATTGCCAAAACTCTCATAACTGTGTACAATGGCAACAAATTTTTACCAATAAATACTCATGACTCATCCTGCAAAAACCCTGCTAGACCACCCTGCTTTTCGCCTGTCCGCTGTGGCTGTTGCCATCATCACGCTACTATCCTGTGCTTCAGCTCCTCAAACACCACAGCGACCCATCGTGGTTGAGACACCAACGACCACACCTACCCCATCTCGGGTGGTCATTGTCAAACCCCAAACACCCACAGCCCCAGTAACCACCTCCACGCCCACGCCTGCCCCATCGGTAGAAAATCGCTACTATGGCAGTTTTGGCGACTGGAAAAGCGACTTTATCACTCGCACCATCGCCAGCGGTCATGCCTCCCATGCGGTGCATGGACTGCTAGGCAGTGCCAGTCTCAACTCACAGGTCATCAGCCTAGACGGTCGCCAAGCCGAATTTGCCAAAATGCCGTGGTCATACGTCGAGTCCGCCGTTACCTCAGGGCGTGTCTCTGACGGCAGAGCCAAACTGCGTGAATACCCCTCCCTACTCTCACGAGCCGAAAGCCAGTATGGTGTCCCCAAAGAAGTGATGGTCGCCATTTGGGGTATTGAGTCCTCATATGGGGCAGCAACAGGCTCAACCGACTTAGTCGATGCCCTATCTAGTCTTGCCTTTGATGGTCGCCGTCGTGAGTTTGCCGAAGGCGAACTGCTTGCCATGTTACAGATGATAGAGCGTGGCGATGTCAGTCGCTCACAACTGCGTGGGTCATGGGCGGGGGGCATGGGTCATACCCAATTCATCCCCTCCACTTGGATAAAATACGGCGTGGACGGTAACGGCGATGGACAAAAAAACCCATGGACAATCTCGGATGCCCTCACCTCCACCGCCCATTATCTAGGGGCGAGCGGTTGGGTGTCAGGCGTGGACGCTTTTTATGAAGTTCGCCTGCCGACTGGCTTTAACTACCAACTCTTAGGACAAAAACAATCCCTAGAATCATGGAAATCCTTAGGCGTGGTCTCTGCCAATGGCGAGTACTTTGGCGGTCATGCCCAAGCCGAGCTGTGGCTCCCTGCGGGCGTGAATGGCCCTGCCCTACTATTCACGCCCAACTTTGATGTTATCAAAGTCTATAACAACTCATCTAGCTACGCCCTAGCCGTGGCAACCCTTGCAAAACGTATCGCTGGCGGTGCTGGCATTAGTGGCAACTGGCCACGCCACGAACAGCCCCTGTCTCGCTCAGAAGTCATTCGCTTACAAGAGACCCTAAACGCCAAAGGCTACTCTGCCGGCAAAGCAGACGGCGTGGCAGGGGCGAACACCTCTCGTGCCTTTGCTCGTTGGCAAGCGGATAATGGACGCATTCCTGATGGCTTTATCACCCAAAACTCGGTGCGTGGCTTGGTCTGGTAACATAAAGTCGGTGCGTGATGTACCGACTTTTATTTAAATCATTCATCATGCGGTTAAGTTATCGTTGCAAATGATAACAATTTAAAACTTTTCATCTTGATAAAAATCTGTTAGATTATAGCACTTTTAACCTTTGGAGCTGTTATGAAAATCAAATCCCTACTACTGCTTAGCACCCTATTTTGTGCCAGTGCCTTTGCCACACCGAGCAATCAATCACTAGAAGAACTTGCCAAAATCATGCCTTACGAATCCACATTTTACCAAGCGGTCGTTGCCCCCCTTGAAATGGAACGCATGGCAATCGCTCAGGGCATGGCACAGGACAACACACTCACCGACGATCAACGCAAAAAAGCCCTAAAAGCCTTTGACGACTATGCCGAAGGACTCATTAAAAGCCTAGACACCAAAGCGACCAAAGACGGACTTAAAAAATCCTACCTTAACGCCGCCAAATCGTTTAGACAAGCCGAAGTGGACGCCATGATTGCTTTTTATGGCAGTAAAGACGGGCAAAGCGCCTTAAAAAAACAAGATGCCGTCTTTGAGTCCTATATGAAAAGTGCAGGCGAGAACAACAAAAAAACCTTAGAAACCTACGAAAACAAACATCTTAAAAAAATGCAGGATGATGTTAAAAAGATTTTGAATAAATAGGGCGTGTCTGCCATCACTTGCAAATCCTTATCATAGCCCCCATTATGATAAGGATTTCTTTTATAAAAACAACACCATGCCAAAGCCCAAAACCACTCGTGCCAAAATCACCGAAAGTCAGCTTACCAAACAGCTAGGCGATGACGATAAAGTCTTTAAAATGGTTACGCCCTTTGCCCCCAGTGGCGACCAACCGACCGCCATACAGTCCCTAGTAGACGGGGTCAAGGCAGGCAAAAAAGACCAACTTTTGCTCGGTGTGACAGGTTCGGGCAAGACTTACACTATGGCAAAGGTCATTGAGAGCTTAGGGCGACCTGCCATCATCATGGCTCATAACAAGACACTGGCAGCACAGCTTTATGGCGAATTTAAGGAATTTTTCCCCCATAATGCGGTGGAGTACTTTGTCAGTTATTATGACTATTATCAGCCTGAGGCGTATGTCGTGGCAAGCGATACTTTTATCGAAAAGGACTCCGCCATCAACGACCACATCGACCAAATGCGACTGTCCGCTACTCGTGCCTTGCTCGAACGCCGTGATACCATCATTGTGGCGAGCGTGTCCGCCATCTATGGCTTGGGCGACCCTGAGAGCTACCTAAAAATGCTCCTGCACGTGGTCGTGGGCGATGTCGCGGACAGAACCGCTCTCATCAAACGCTTGGTTGAGTTACAATACGAACGCAACGAGCTGGACTTTGGGCGTGGTACCTATCGCTTGCATGGTGAGACCTTGGACATCTACCCTGCTGAGAGTGAACAGTTGGCGGTGCGGATTAGCATGTTTGATGATGAAGTTGAAAAAATCACATGGTTTGACCCTTTGACCGGCAAAAACATCAAATCCGTGCCACGCATTACCATCTATCCCAAGTCGCACTATGTTACCCCCCGAGAAAAATTAGAAGTGGCAATGGGGACGATTAAAGAAGAGCTTGCCGAGCGGTTAGACTATTTTCGCTCACATGATAAGCTACTAGAAGCCCAACGTGTCAAAGAACGCACCCAGTACGACTTAGAGATGATACAGCAGTTAGGCTACTGTAACGGCATTGAGAACTACTCTCGTCATCTGTCAGGACGACAGGCAGGCGAGGCACCACCCACGCTGTTTGACTACCTGCCGTCTGATGCGTTGGTGTTTTTGGATGAAAGCCACGTTACCATCCCCCAAATCGGAGCGATGTATAAGGGCGATAGAAGTCGCAAAGAAAACTTGGTTAATTATGGCTTTCGCTTACCGTCCGCCATGGATAACCGCCCCATGATGTTTGAGGAGTGGGAGGCGGTTGTGCCAACTCGTATCTTTGTATCAGCAACCCCTGCCCCCTATGAGTTGGAGCATAGCGAGCAAGTGGTCGAGCAAGTCGTTCGCCCCACAGGACTCATCGACCCCATACTAGAAATCCGCCCCGTACTCACCCAAGTCGATGACGTGCTAGGCGAGATAAACCTGCGTAAGCCCTTAAACGAGCGAGTGCTGATTACCACGCTCACCAAACGCATGGCGGAGGATTTAACCAGTTATTTAAAAGAATATGGCGTGCGTGTGGCATATCTGCACAGCGACATTGACACGGTAGAACGCATGAAAATCATTCATGAACTCAGAACAGGGGTGCATGATGTGCTGGTAGGCATTAACCTGCTTCGTGAAGGCTTGGATATGCCCGAGGTGTCGCTTGTGGCGATTTTTGATGCGGATAAAGAGGGATTTTTACGCTCGGAGCGGTCGCTCATTCAGACCATTGGGCGAGCGGCACGCCATGTCAATGGCAAGGCAATTTTATACGCTGACA
Source organism: Moraxella equi (assembly GCF_002027555.1). Lineage (GTDB taxonomy): Bacteria > Pseudomonadota > Gammaproteobacteria > Pseudomonadales > Moraxellaceae > Moraxella > Moraxella equi. Next base: position 7,969 of record NZ_MXAP01000030.1, on the reverse strand, counting down.
GCATTACGCCCAGTATGCAAAAGGCGATAGATGAGACCGAACGCAGACGAGCCAAACAAATCGCCTTTAATGCCGAGCATGGCATTACACCAAAATCGGCAAGCCGTGCCATCACCGATAAGATTGACACGGGCGAGATTGAGAGCGTGGAAGCACCAAAAATAGACGTGCCACTTGCCTTAAATGACATCGATGTAGAAATTTTACGTCGCCCAGAACTCATGGCAAAAGAAATCAAACGTCTAGAGAAAGAAATGAAAAAACTCTCTGATGAATTAAAATTTGAAGAAGCCATGAAAATTAGAGATGAGATGTTAGCACTAAAGCAGATGTTGATGGGTTAATTTTGGGACGGAAATATGGGTATTGACTGGGGCTTGATCCTAAAAATCATTTCTACACTTGTTGGCATGGGTATTTTTGGTGGATTGTTTGCATTGTGGAAATATTTAATTGAAAGAAAAGAAAGATTATTGGATAAAGACTTTGAAAAAATTAGAAAATTGCTATGTGATGGTAATTTTAAGTTGGAAATGGAAGAAAATCATTTGTTGAGAGCGGTTTATTACAAAAATATTAGTTATTTTAATGGTATTAAAAATGAAGTCATTGATGTGGTCATAAAAACACAAAATGAGGAGAAAAATTTTAATGATAATTTTTATGAAATTAACCAATTTTATAAGAAAAGATTGTTAATAATAAATGGAAATAAAGATGGATTTCTTGTAAATATTGATAAAAATAAAAAGTTTAGATATAGATTATCTTTTGTGCGCTTGATATGGTTTTTGTATATTGTATTTCTTTTATTGGCTGTATCTTTATTTGTGCTTGTATTAAAAGATTTACCAATTTGGTTGTTGTATATACCAATGCCATTTATCCAGTTTCCAATTATGAATAGACAACAGCTAATTGTAGATTGGAAAAAATTTAAGAAAAATTCAAAACATTTATTGGATAATGGAAATGAACTTCCGTAAGGTATGTACCATACACCATTTATAAGCACAACAACATCAAGCCGAATTTGATGAGCTATATTGTGTATCTTCAAATAAATCCAATTCTTTGGATATTATTTCAAACAATTCTACATCATTAAATTCATAGTCTTCTTTATCATTTTCTGGGTTGTATAAATCAACCATATAAAATACTGATGATAAAAATAAATTAAGTTTTTCTTCATCAATATTGGCAAGACCCAAATCTCTTTCAATTCGCCATAGTTCAATATAGGCATTCACAAAACAATTTGTATCAATTCTTTTGTTGAGATAAGATTTAGTAAAATTTAATAATGTAATGCTCATTTTGTATTCTTTTGTTGTTACGCTTGGGTTAATTGGTTTTATTTTATCATAGGTTGAGCCTGTGATAAAATATTATTTAACCTAAAAAACCAACTGTAAGTTGCGTACCACGCACCATTTAAACTTTAAATACCCAAAACGGTGCGCATTACGCACCTTACCTTTTAGCTGACAAAATTTCCAAACCATATTAAAAATATGAACAACCTAGAAACCCACCCCTTAACACCTTTTTTACCAAACAATGCCAAAGTTTTAATGCTAGGTAGTTTTCCCCCGCCAAAAACTCGTTGGAAAATGGATTTTTATTATCCCAATTTAAATAATGACATGTGGCGGATTATGGGATTGGTGTTTTTTGATGATAAAGATTATTTTATTGACGGTAAACGATTTAAAGAAGAAGTTTTAAAAGATTTTTTAAACAAACAAGGCATTGCCATTTATGACACCGCCAAAATAGTCATTCGTGAAAATAACAATGCGTCCAATAAATTTTTAACCATTATCCAAAAATCCGACATTCAAGGCTTATTAGCTACCTTGCCCGAGTGCAATCATATCATCACCACAGGCGAAAAGGCGAGTGAGATTTTATTGTTCGATTTTGATATTAAAATACCAAAAGTTGGACAATCGGTAAATTTAACATTTAACAATAAAATTGTTACTCTGCACCGTCTGCCGTCATCATCACGGGCGTATCCATTGGCCCTTGATAAAAGGCACAGTTTTATAGGGCAGTGTTTGATGAGATAGGTTTGATAAGAGGGTGCAAGTAGATTAATCCACCCCCAACCCCTTTTCAATCTGTAACGCCAACTCAATTATGGCTTGCCCCACCACGTCTTTTTGCTTGGCGTACTCACTGTCCGACAGCGACACCGCAATACCCAGTCGCACCCCATCTTGACTGCGAATATAAGTCCCCATGCACGTCATGCCAAGCCGTAGCTGACCATCATCCAAGGATAAGCGGGTGCTTTTGACCTTATCAAGCTCCGCTTTTAACCCATCAAAATCCGCCACCCCCCTATCCGTCAAGGGAGCAGGGAACGTCTCATACATGGCAAGCACCCTATCAAAGGGCGTTTGGCTTAAAATCGCCTTGCCTGTTGCCGAGAATACCGCAGGCACACGCACCCCACGGCGAAACGCAAAATCAATGGCACTACTGCCCTGATGGCTGCTCAAAAACACCGTTTCACCCCGATCAAAATCCAGCGTAGACAGCGTAATCGTATAAGGCGTAAGCGTCTCAAAACCCACCGCCAATTCATGAAACAGTGCCACCACACCCCGCTCCACTTCAAAACGCCCCGCCCAATACAATAGATAAGAACCTAGGCTGAACAGATGATTATTATCCTTGTGCAATACGCCTTTGCTGGTTAGGGCTTGCAGGATATTGTGCGTGGTAGAACGAGCCAGCGACAACTCTCTGGCAATGGTCGCTGACGAGACAGGCGTGGGACTTGTGGTAATAAAATCCAAAATCTCAAACGCCTTTTCTAAGGCAGGGACATTGGCGGTTTTGGGGGTTTGGTCGGTCATGGCAACTCTCGTGGTGTGATTATCGTGGCATGATTTTGTTTTTAATAAAATCACTTATAAAATCGCTTGTCTAAATGAATAAATGGTGCTAATATTGTACTGTATTTTGAACATTTATTCAATATATAGAACAATCTAACCACCATTTGGCAAGGAGTTTTTATGAAATTATCCAACCCCACATTATTCCACGAACACGCACTCATCAATAACACATGGCAATCCGCCAAATCCGCCAACACCATAGACGTGTTTAACCCCTTTAATGATGAAAAAATCGGCACCATTCCTGATTTGTCCGCCGATGAAGTGGCAGAAGCCATCGGTTTTGCCGATGACGCCCAAAAATCATGGGCGAGCCTAACCGCCAATGAACGAGCAGTCATTTTACACCGTTGGGCGGATTTGATTGATGAACATCGTGAAGACTTAGCCATCATCATGACCACAGAACAAGGCAAACCCTTAAAAGAGTCTCGTGGGGAGATTGGCTATGCCAACAGCTTTATCCGTTTTTTTGCCGATGAAGCCAAACGGGCGTATGGGGACGTGATACCCAGCCCAAACGCCAACCTACGCTATGTGGTGCTAAAACAGCCCGTGGGTGTGTGTGCCAGTATCACGCCGTGGAACTTTCCGTCAGCGATGATTACCCGTAAAGTCGCCCCCGCCCTAGCGTCAGGGTGCGTGATAATTGTCAAGCCTGATAGCCAAACGCCTTTTTCTGCCCTTGCCTTGGGCGAGCTTGCCATTCAAGCAGGCATTCCTAAGGGTGTTTTGCAAATCGTAACAGGGCAAGCGGACGTTATCGGGGGCGTACTCACGTCCGATGAGCGTATTAAAAAACTCTCCTTTACAGGCTCTACTCGGGTCGGCAAACTGCTCATGGAGCAATGTGCCAGCACGGTCAAAAAGCTCTCCTTGGAGCTTGGCGGTAACGCTCCTTTTATCGTGTTTGACGATGCCGACATTGATAAGGCGGTCAAGGGGGCGATAGCGTCCAAATATCGCAACGCAGGGCAGACGTGCGTGTGTGCCAACCGCATCTATGTTCATCAAACGATAAAAGATGAGTTCATTGCCAAATTTACCAAAGAAGTTAGTAACTTACACGTTGGCGACGGACTGTCAGATGACACGGACATCGGCTGTCTTATCAATGATACTGCCGTGCAAAAAACCCAAAAACTACTCCAAGATGCCCTAGATAAAGGAGCAACACTCATCACAGGGGGTAAATCTCACCCCACGCACGCACGCTGTTTTTTACCAACGGTCATCACGGACATCACAGACGACATGGACATCGCCCACGAAGAGATTTTTGCTCCGATTGCTCCGATTTTTGTGTTTGATGATGAAACCGAAGTCATTCGCCATGCCAATAATACCCCCTATGGTTTGGCATCCTATTTTTACACCCAAAGCCACGCACGAGCATGGCGAGTAAGTGAAGCCTTAGAATACGGCATGGTCGCCCAAAATACAGGGCTACTCTCTACCGAAGTCGCTCCGTTTGGTGGGGTTAAGCAGTCAGGGTTTGGGCGTGAAGGCTCAAAATATGGCTTGGATGAATATCTCACCACAAAATACTGGTGCATGGACGTGAGCTGATTAAATATCATACAATCAAATCCCCAAAAACGCTGATTTTTGGGGATTTTACTTTATCTGATATTTTTACAAAAAATTGCTTGCCAAAACCTAAAAAATATGTTTTTATATACAAATGTTCTATATCTAGGACATTTGTTCAATATAAAGAACAATAATGCAACCCATCTTGTACAAGGAGCGTCCCATGACCAACCAATCCCTACTAGAACGCCGTAAAAAAGTCCTACCCACAGGCTTGGGTGTGGCGTTTGATATTTTTGCAGACACCGCCAAAAACAGCGAAATCATTGACGTTGAAGGCAAACGCTACATTGATTTTGTGGGTGGTATCTCTGTACTAAACACAGGACATAGCCATTCTCAAATCGTCAATGCCGTTAAAGCCCAGCTTGACCGTTTCTCTCACACGTCCGCCCAAATTGTCGGTTACGAAAGCTATGTGGAGCTGTGCGAAAAACTGTGCGAGCTTGCTCCCATCACAGGCGACAAAAAAGCCTTTTTGCTAACCACAGGTGCCGAAGTGGTAGAAAACGCCATCAAAATCGCTCGTGCCAAAACTCGGCGAGCAGGCGTGATTGCCTTTTCTGGCGGTTGGCATGGTCGTACCCTACTTGCCATGGGCTTGACAGGCAAGGTCATTCCTTATAAAAAGAATTTTGGCCCCATGCCAGCGTCCATTTATCACGCCCCATTTCCTTGCGTGGAAAACGGCATTAGCGAAGAAGAAGCCCTTCGTGGCGTGCAGATGATTTTTAAATGCGACATTGACCCATCGGAAGTCGCCGCTATGATTGTGGAGCCTGTCCAAGGCGAAGGCGGTTTTCATCAGCTAACACCCAGTTTTGCCAAAGCTCTGCGGGAGATTTGTGATGAGCATGGCATTGTACTGATTTTTGATGAAGTCCAATGCGGTTTTGGGCGGACAGGCACGCTGTTTGCGTCCGAACAGCTTGGGGTTGAGCCTGATTTGATGACCGCTGCCAAATCCATGGCAGGTGGCTTTCCCATCTCAGCTCTCATCGGACGGGCAGACATCATGGACGCCCCCCAAGTCGGTGGCTTAGGTGGTACATACGCAGGCTCGCCACTAGGCACAGTTGCCGCCTTAGAAGTGCTTAAAATCATGCAAAGCGAAAACTTATTGCAAAAATCCAAAGACATCGGCGATAAGATGGCGAAATTTTTAAATGAGTTAAAATCGCCTGCCATCAGTCATGTTCGCCACAAAGGAGCGATGCTGGCTTTTGATTTGGTGGACAATCACGGCAATCCTGACGTTACCGCCACAAATGCCCTAAAAAAGCACGCTTTTGAGCACGGACTACTGCTTGCCTCTTGTGGTACTTATTTTAATACCATTCGGGTGATGATGCCCCTGACCATCCAAGATGATGTTCTTGATGAAGCCTTGTCCATCATCGGTCAATTTTTCGCTTAAACAAAAGTTGTCGGGTTTATTCTGATAAAAGAATAAACCCGACATTGACCGCCATGTCTTATAAAAGGAATTTATCATGACAGACCATTTTAAAAAATCTTTAAGCACCATAGACATTGTCGCCCTAGCTTTTGGGGCGATGGTCGGCTGGGGCTGGGTCGTACTGGCAGGTGGCTGGGTTGCCTCTGCAGGGTTGTGGGGTGCGGTTTCCGCCTTTTTTCTCGGTGGACTTGCTGTTATCTTGATTGGGCTTGCCTATGCTGAGCTTGCCGCCTGTATGCCCATCACAGGGGGCGAGCATACCTACACTCACAGAGCCTTTGGGGTGCATGTCTCTTTTTTATGCTCATGGAGCATTCTGTTTGGCTATCTGTCTGTGGTCGCTTTTGAAGCGGTGGCGTTACCCACCGTGGTTGAATACCTTATCCCCAATTATAACCAAGGCTATATGTACAATGTCGCAGGTTGGGACGTTTATGCCACATGGGTACTGGTCGGCATGATAGGCTCTATCGTGGTTACTTATCTTAATGTGCGTGGCATGGAAGTGGCGGCGTGGTTTCAAAAATTGGCTGTCGTGGGTATCTTATTAGTGGGCATCATGCTGTTTGTTGGGGCGTTATTATTTGACCCCAATGCCAGTTTATCAAACCTTGCCGTACCAAACTTCACCAATGGCATGGCAGGCATCATGACTGTGATTATCATGGTACCATTTATGTTCGTGGGTTTTGATGTGATTCCCCAAGCTGCCGAAGAGATTGACTTGTCCCGCCCCCAAATCGGCATGTTCTTGGTGGTGTCACTCATCATGGCAGTCATGTGGTACATGGGCATTGCGTGGAGCGTGGGTCACACCCTAACTCTTGACCAAGCCAACAGCTCCAAGCTTGCCACCGCTGACGCCATGACCAATGCTTGGCAGAGCGTGTGGGCAGGTAAACTGCTGGTACTGGGCGGAGTTTTGGGTATCTTGTCAAGTTGGAACGCCTTTTTAATCGGGGGTAGCCGACTCATGTACGCCATGGCAAAAGCCCATATGCTACCCAATACCCTTGCCAAACTACACCCCAAATATGGCACGCCTTATCTTACCATCATCTTGATCGGCGGTCTTGCCACACTAGCCCCACTCTTTGGGCGTAAAGCATTGGTGTGGATAGTGGATGCTGGCGGTGTGGGCATTGTCATTGCTTATACCTGTGTGGCGACGGCGTTCTTATATCTACGCTTTAAAGAGCCTAACATGGTCAGACCATTTAGAGTACCGATGGGCAAAGCGGTTGGCGTGATTACCGTTGTGATTAGTCTTGCCATGTTTGGTTTGTACCTACCCATGTCACCCTCGGGTTTGGGCAAGGTAGAATGGGGTATTTTTGGAGCATGGAGTTTGCTCGGTGTACTGCTATACCTATATGCCACACACAAAAACCCTGGAAAGAGTAAAGCCTTTATGGATGAAGAGATTCGTGCCATCAAGGAAGTCAATCAAATTTGGCTAAAAGAAAATGGCATGCCCAGTCTCGCCATTGACAAACAATCTGCCAAACAAAGCATGCAATGATAAGTTGTCAAATTTTTCAAAACCCCTTTACAAACACCGAAATATTTGTTTAAATAAATCATGTTCTTTATATAGAACCATTGTTCATTATAAAGAACATATATCCCAACCTACATGAACAGGAGCGTTATCATGAGTTTCGTCCCTTTTAACTGGCAAGATGCCCTAAACCTAGACAGTCTTTTGAGTGAAGATGAGCGTATGGTCTATGACACCGCTCGCCAGTTTTGCCAAAAAGAGCTGATGCCGAACATTATTGAAGCCAACCGCCATGAGCATTTTGATACAAACATCATGCGTCAGATGGGTGAACTTGGGCTATTAGGCATGACGATAGATGGCTACGGCTGTGCAGGCATGAGTCATGTGGCTTATGGCTTGGTGGCTCGTGCGGTGGAGAGTGTTGATTCTGGCTATCGCTCGGCAATGAGCGTGCAGTCAAGTCTGGTCATGCACCCCATCTATACCAACCGAACT
>NZ_MXAP01000003.1 GCF_002027555.1 Moraxella equi | reverse complement strand
GGGTTCGGTTGGTATAGCTGGACGAAGATTGATTATAGTCAGCACCCCGATACATGGATGAAACCTTTGGTGCGTGGACAAGAGACGGATTTGATTGAGATTCCTGCCAACTGGTATTTGGACGATTTACCCCCGATGATGTTCATCAAAAAATCACCAAACTCACACGGCTTTGTTAATCCACGCCATCTAGAAGAGATGTGGCGAGACCAGTTTGATTGGGTGTATCGTGAGATGGATTATGCCGTTTTCCCCATCACCATTCACCCTGATGTGTCGGGGCGTCCACAGGTGCTACTCATGCTTGAACGCTTGATCAAGCATTTTAAAGCCCATGACGGCGTTAAGTTTGTCACGATGAACCAAATCGCTGATGACTTTGCCAAACGTTGCCCCCGTCAAAAATAGCGATTTTGACAACCGCCAGTTAAGCACCAATTTGTGGGTGCAAGCCTAGCAAAGCGGTACTTAACTTTTCTACCATCCCATCATCACGAGAATACCCATGTGCGGACTTTGCGGACTCATCGAAGAACAAAGCGACTGGACGGCAAGCCTGTCCGAGTTGCCACGTCGCCAAGAGCGTTATCGCAGGCTCAAACTCATCAACGCCCTTGCCAAGCCCCATCGCATACAAATATCCGATGTTCATGGTGTCAATTATCTGGTGCAGACCCCAACAGGCAAACAAGCCATGGCAAATGGGCTGGGCGAGCTGTGGGGGCAGATTCACACACTAACGGGCAAACCCATTGATGTGTTAGACGAGCGGTTCTTGCATGCTTTGGAAACCCAGTCATGAACAAAATCCCCATTCATATCGTTACAGGATTTTTGGGCAGTGGCAAAACCACCTTTATCCAGCACATCCTAAAAAACGACCAAAACGCCAAAACCCTAGTACTCATCAATGAGTTTGGCGAAGTAGGACTGGATGATTTACTGGTCAAACCCATCAATGACAGCACCTACCTGCTACCATCGGGCTGTATGTGCTGTACCGTGCTGACCGATGTCAAAGACACCTTGTTGTCCGTGCTTGATTTGAACAAAGACAGCCTTGTCTTTGATAAGATTCTCATCGAGACCACGGGGCTTGCCAACCCTGCGTCCATCTTATCCACTCTAAACCAAGACATGCACCTAAAAGGGCGATTTGCCCTGCACGGCATGACCACCATCATCGACACTCAGCACGCCCCTACCCAAGCGACCACCGCCCCCGAATGGCTACCACAAGTCATCGCCTGTCAGCAGTATGTGCTGTCAAAGACCGATTTGTGTCAAGCAGGTGACATGGCAACCACCCAAGCACTCATGCACAAGGTCAATCCTGACGCCATCCAAGTACAGGCAGATGACTTTATTAACATGCAGGCGTTATTTGCCAAGACCTTTGATGTTCTGCCCAGACCCACGTTTTTTCTCAAAAACGAGCAGGACACCCACGCCCACGCCCAAAGCCTTGTCCTGACCTTTGACACACCCATCGATTGGCTTGCCTTTGGGCTGTGGCTTAGCCTGCTACTTGACCAATATGGCGAATACATCCTACGCCTAAAAGGGGTGCTACACCTACAAGGCATTGACAAACCCATGCTACTCCAAGGCGTTCAGCACTGCTTATACCCACCCGAACACCTGCCAGCGTCCATTTGGCAGGATGATGTGTCTCGTCTTGTCATGATAGTGCGTGGGCTTGACGCGTCAGACATTGAGCGTTCGGCAAAGACGGTATTGGGGTATTTAAATACGCATTGATTGCTTGTTACAAAAATGAATAAAAATTACTTTTATTTATAACAAAAGTCCTGCAAAATTGCCACTCACAAACAACAGGTGATTTGGTATTGATTAAATTAGGGCGTGCCTACCCTTTATGACACTATTTACACCCAAGAAACTCTCAAATTACTGGGGCATGCCCACCTTTTGTATTTTTTCTTTAAACTGCCATAGATTTCTCATGCAATTCTCATTTCTGATAAATTATATAAATCATTTGGGTTAATTCTTGCTAACAAATCAATATTTAATTTATTATTTAAGTGCTATTTAGTGCTTTTATTTAGTATTTTTTAAAAAATAATTGTTATTTTTAAATATAAATACAAATTATCTTAACTTCTATTGGTTTGACAATCATTAATATCATTTATGAATTCATCATAATCATGAGCTTGTCATGAATTCATGTTATTAATTTTTAATAAATTTTAAGATAAAGCAAGCATCAATCATTCCTTGTCTTGATTAGACCATTCCAAATTCTAATGCTACTTTATATTAAAAACCAAAAAAAATGTAAAAATATATATTTTTAAAATAAAACTAAAATTTAACGTGAGATTCTTGGCGTACTACAAAAAATTTATCTTAAAAGTGTTTTCATTTCATTTTATTTTTGTTAATATAAGTCATCCAAAACGATTTTAACGTACTTTTTTGGACATCAGTGTTTTATAATTAAATAAATTTAATTAATTAAATGCCAATTTGTTAGATATTATAAAATATTATTTAGCGCTTCATTTATTTTTGATTTCAATCACAAATAAATGAAGTTATTAATGGCTTAAAATTTGTTTATCTCATCAAAAAGAACATAGATTTGATGCATCTTTAAACAAATTTAGCATGACAAGGGCAAACCTATGCGATTAGACAAGTTTTCCACGACTACGCCACAGGGTTATGATATTAGCTATGAAAGCGGGCTTGATGTTGAGAATATCTTTGATGTCATAGAATCCAAATCAAGCAATCACCGCCCATTTTTACGCAACGACAAAGGCGTGATTACCATTGACTTTGGCGACCCCGTCATGGACCCAGAAAGCAATCAAAGCTCACAAAGCCTGACAGGGACGATCAGAACCGAACCACCATCACCTCGCCAACGTTTTCGACAGATTGATCTTGATTTATCCGATCAAAACATTAGTGATATCAACGCCCTATCCAACCTTACCCAATTTACGAAAATCAATCTTAGCTATAATCAAATCCGTGATATCGAGCCTTTGGGCAAATTACAACAAGTGACCGACCTACGCCTAAACCACAACCAAATCAAAGACATTTCTATTTTCGCTCGCCTGCCAAGATTAGAGCTAATTAACATTGAAAATAATGAAGTAACAGACATTTCTGCCATCTCTCAGCTTGGCAGATTAAAAACAGTAGTGCTCTCCTACAATCACATCAAAGACATCTCGCCCTTAGCGAAGCTGTTTTTGGTGTCATACTTATATCTGAACAATAATGAGATTAGTGACATCTCTGCACTAAAACAAGTGGGCTGTTTGGCGTATTTTAACACGCTGGATTTGTCCTACAACCAAATATCAGACATCGGTGTATTGGCTAATTTGACAGAACTGCGTTCACTGAGCCTAAGACGCAACCAAATTAGCGACGTCTCTGCCCTATCAGAGCTGACCAATCTTACTGAAGTGTATCTGGGCTATAACCAAATCAGTGACATTCGCCCATTAGCAAATTTGAAAAACTTGCTTTGGCTTAGTTTAAAGGGCAACCCTGTAAATGCCAATGACATAGCATGGCTCCAAGAACAACTGCCCGAGTGTAATATTTGCTTTGGCGATGATTGTTGTGATTAACCCATTTATCATTGAACGATTGACATTAAAAACACGCTGTTATACATTAGGCGTGTTTTTTATTTTTAGGATAAACCATGAAAGCCGTATTTTTAGACCGTGCCACCTTCTCAGACAATGTCGCCTTGCCTGCCCCAGACAGCATTGACGATTATACCGTGTATGACAGCACGCCCCAAGATGATGATATTATCGTGGAGCGGTGCATTCATGCCGACATTATCATCACCAACAAAGTCGTCTTAAACCGTGCCGTCATTGACCGCTTGCCCAATCTCAAACTTATCCAGCTCGCCGCCACAGGCATGAACAACGTGGATATAACCGCTTGTGATGAGCGTGGCATTGCCGTCCAAAATGTCGCAGGCTACTCGGTGGACAGCGTGCCTGAACACACTTTTATGCTAATACTCACCGCCATGCGTGCAGGGGTGCATTACCACAGACAAGCCACGGACGGCACATGGCAAGCGGACGGGCGGTTTTGTTTGCTAGATACGCCCATTTTTGATTTGGCAGGGCGGACGCTGGGCATTGTCGGCAAAGGGGCAATCGGACAAAAGGTTGGGCAAATCGCCACCGCTTTTGGCATGAGTGTGCTATATGCCGAACGAGCAGGCAAACCGCCAAGAGACGACAGCTACACCGCCTTTGATGACGTGCTGGCACGTTCGGACGTGATTAGTCTGCATTGCCCATTAACAGACGACACGCACCACCTAATAGACGATGAGACAATTGGCAAAATGGGCAAAACCCCACTCATCATCAATGTCGCTCGTGGAGCGGTTGTGGATAGTGGGGCGGTTGTGCGTGGGATTGAGCGTGGGCAGATTGCAGGCTATGCCACAGACGTGTTCACCCAAGAGCCACCCCCTGCCGATGAGCCACTGTTGGCGCTACACAACCACCCACGAGTGATTATCACGCCCCACAACGCATGGGCAAGCCACTCAGCACAAAGTCGGCTTTGGGGGATTTTGTGTAAGCAGGTAAGTGAGTTCGTTCGGGGTTGATTGCTAAAATATTAAAATAATGACGTACCGTTTAATTGGCAATTATTCGGTGCGTGGCGTTTAATCTATATACTCAAAAACCATTATGAAAAAATCATTCATCTTATCCTGCCTTTTGCTATCAGCGTGTAGTGATGTACCGCTAAACCAAAATGCCGACACGCTTATCCAAAACTATCACGACCGCCAAAACACCGCCACAACCGCCCAAAAAGACAGTTATTATTATCTTTTGGGCATTGGGGCGAGTGATGAGCCGTTACAGGCGGGTCGGGTGTATTCAGATGAATTACAAGCTCTGTTAAAACAAAATGCCAGTGAAGATGATATATTGGCTTTAAATAAGAGACACCCTGTTCATGAAATTGCCATCGATGAAGAAACAAATGACGATAATACAGGATTATTTTGTCGGTATAATAGCAACAGTGGGCAAACCGCTCATGCGTGTTTTGAAAGTGTATTAACCCAAAAATTTGACACAGCAAAATACAAAACCGCCCATGACAGATATCATACCTTTTTAAAAAATCCCCCTGCAATTATGCAAGGAAATTATCACTTAAAGATGCACGTCCCTTATTATGAAATCACCCTAAAAGGACAACGACTGCATTTTGTGCATTTATTAAATACGCAAAATCCTGATAATGTTATGCAAGGACTTCTTGATGAATTATCATCATTACGAGCATATTTGGCAAATGCCAATAATTTGATAGAGAAAAACGTCTATGTCAATATGATAGCCAATCAAATCCAAACAATTGTGTTGTATCATTCTCATAACCCTACCATAAAACCAACGCTCACCCCCTTAACCGCTGATGAGTTAAGTTTTAAAACGGCAATTATAGGTGAGTTTATGGGGGCGTATTATTTATTTAATCGTCTACAAAATGATGTTGATATGACGCTACTTTACAAAAAGAATAAATCAATCAATGACATGGCTGATACATTTACCGAGCAAATTCAAATTGGCGATTTATCCGCCCCAGAATTTGCCACTTATTATAATAACTACGAACCAAAAAAGCGAAAAATCGACCCAACCAATTTTATCGGCAAAACCCTGACCGACATCGGCGAGCAGGATTACCGCTCATATATCGCCAAAGTTAAATCCCTAGACAATCTTATCACTATCGCCAATCATCATATCAATGGCACGCCATTAAACAATGTATTTGCTCCGACATTGACAGGCAGTGTCATAGAGAAAACCCACATTTGCCTACAAAATCCTGTAAGCAATGATAGGGTTGCCACCGAAACGAAAAAACGAGATGAGAAATTTGAATGTTTAAATTTGTAAGGGTTAAACATTCATTTTAGCTTGTTCTATCGCCATAAGATTTCGCATCATTTCATTGATGTAATGTTTGGTGTGGTCATTTTGATTATTTAGCCATAACAAAACGTCTTCATCAAAAATACGTTCAGATGAAGCATATTTTGATTTGGCTTGTTGGGCTTTTTCAATTAAAGGATGTTTGACAACTTTGGCATTATCAAAATCAAAGTCATCAAAATAACTGGCGTTCTGTGTGATATAGTCGTTCATGCTTTTTCTCCGCTTGTATGGCTGTAATTAGGCGAATATTATCTTCTCTTTGCACCCACGCCACCACCAATAATCTTGCATTTTCGCTAAATCCTATGGTAATAAAATGGGGTTTTGAATAATCAAATCTTGTATCTTAAAAGCTATCTCATTGTCATCAAAAAAAATACCGTACACGCTTCGATAAATGTGATTTTATGATTATTTAATACAAGAGCTGATTTATCATCACGCCATTCAAACTTTAAGCCATATAATTCATAATAAATATCCGCCATAATACCACACTTATTTTATTGTAACGTATTTTCATTGCTTTGTCATTTAAAACGGCACTTCACTTTCCCAATCCAGCCAAGCCCCATGCGTGGGGTGTTTTAGGCGAAGTTTGTGGGCGTGTAGATTGAGACGTGGGGCAAGCTCTAAGGTGGTATTTTCAGCATAAATCGGGTCGCCAATCATTACATGACCGATATGTACGCAGTGGACTCGTAGCTGATGACTTCTGCCTGTGATGGGACGCAGAGCCAGACGGGTTACGGCATGGGCCTTGCCTGCCTTGTCGGTTCGCAGCTCGTGGTGCATGACTTCATAATGTGTCAAGGCTCGCTTACTCCAATCCATGTCCACGATATGGCGGGGCTTGGTGGTCGGCTCGTAGCGGACAGGCACGTCAATCACGCCTTTTTTGCCCGCCTGCTCTATCGTGCCAAACACCACCGCTTGATACTCTTTGCTGACCATGCGATCAATGAATTGCTTGGCGATGTGGCTTTGGCTGTGTTCATTTTTGGCAAAAATAATGAGCCCTGATGCATCCATGTCAAGGCGGTGAATGAGTTTGATATTGGGGTAAACCTTTAATAACCGTGATTGCAAACTGACCTTTAACGTGCGTCCGTCCACACTAAGAAGTCCAGCTGGCTTATCCCCCACCCAAATATCATCGTCTTCATAGACGGTGATTGAGTGGATAAAATTTTTAAAAAATTCATCATCATATTCACACTCTTGGGCGTTCATTAGGGCGATTTTGTCATCAGATAGGCGGTCGTGGTGGTCGGTCATGGGTTTTGGGGTCGTTTAATGATTTGGATTAACGGGGCGAATTGATGATTTTTGTAAATTTAATCATCATCTGGCAAAAAGTTTGTTATTATAGCATGAAGTTTTGGGGATATTGTGATGATTTGATTTGCCCTAATCCACCGATTAATAGGACTTATCATCACACACTTGAAAGTCATCAAGGCACCCCCATTATACACGCATTCACTTATTTATAAAGGTAATACCCATGAGCATTATTAACACCACCGATGCAAGCTTCGACCAAGACGTACTACAAGCCGACAAGCCCGTTCTCGTGGACTTTTGGGCAGCGTGGTGCGGTCCTTGTAAAGCCATTGCCCCTGTCCTAGAAGACCTAGATGCAGAATATGGCGACAAATTCCAAATCGTCAAAGTCAATGTGGACGACAACCCAGAGACATCAGCACGCTTTGGCATTCGTAGCATTCCGACTTTGTTCGTGTTCAAAAATGGCGAGAAAGTCGATACTGTGGTTGGTAGCCGTCCTAAATCAGAGTTTGTTGAATTGCTAAACAAGCATTTATAATGTCAAACACACCCAAAAGCCTGCCCTTGTGCAGGTTTTTTGTTTTTTGCATAAAAAAACAAGCCATGACCATCATGACTTGTTTTTGTGACTTAACTTATATCACAGCTTTATCAAAGCCTTAGCCCCTTTTTTAGGGGCAACCGCTCGGCAAGTTCTAACAATGCCTTTTGGTACACACCCCGTTTAAACGGCACAACCTGCCCCAAAGGATACCAGTAACTCACCCACGCCCATTCGTCAAACTCAGGGGTTGCGGTGTCAAAGCGGATAAAGTCGGTGTTTTTTTCATCCAAGCGTAGCAAAAACCATTTTTGTTTTTGCCCGATACAGAGTGGCTCTTGCCCCAGTCGCACATAACGCTTAGGCAGACGGTAACGAAGCCAATCATGTGTTACCCCCAGCACTTCCACGTGGTGCGGACATAAGCCCACTTCTTCATACAATTCACGGTACATCGCATCAAGCGGTGTTTCACCCCTGTCAATCCCACCTTGTGGAAATTGCCAGCTGTCGTGTCCGATTCGTTTTGTCCAAAGCACTTGCCCTTCTGTATTTGCCAAGATGATACCGACATTGGCTCGAAAGCCGTCTGAATCAATCATGACTAACCTTAATGTAATAAATTTAAAGAACGCCAAAATTTTGGCAAATTATTGCTGTCTATTAAACCAAATTTTTGCCAAAAAGTGTAACATTATTTTGCTTAAAAATGTTGCAAATGGTAAATAATGGCAATAAATGCCGATTTTGGGTGTGTTTGTTGGCAAAATTGCCCCATTTATCATCGTCATTGTTGCCACAATGCACAAAAACCAAACCCAACCTTTAACGCTCAAAAATTTACCGCCTTGTCATTTTGTGCTACAATGCCCCATTATATTTAATTATATTTATTAAAATTTATCAAAAAAGGTAATCCCATGAGCGACATGAGTGCCAGTGTAACATGGCTAAATAACGAAGCGATTAATTTTGAGACCGTGAGCGGTTCGGGACATAAAGTCATCATTGACTCAGCCCAAGAGCTTGGGGCAAGACCGATGGAGCTTATCCTAATGGGGCTGGGCGGTTGTGCCAGTTATGATGTGGTAAGCATTTTAAAAAAATCCCGCCAAGCCATTAGCGATGTTCGCTGTGAAGTGTCCGCCCGCCGTGCCGACAGCGTGCCTGCGGTATTTACTGACATTCATCTGCATTTTATCGTCGCAGGCAAGAACATCAAAGAATCGCAGGTCGCCAAAGCCATTGAACTGTCAGCGGATAAATACTGCTCAGCATCAAAAATGCTCGCCGATGGCGGGGTGAACATCACCCATGATTTTGAAATAGTGGCGATGGCATAAGCATGAACTGGATTTTACACGTGCCGAACGGCACGCATTATGCGATTGTGGCGCTCATGGTCGCTTGCGTGTTGCCCTTTGTCTTTGCGTTTTTGGCAAAGATGGCTGGCGGATTTGACTTTAAAGCCGACAATCAAAACCCACGAGCGTTTCTAGCACAGACCACAGGGCTATCGGCTCGCCTAAATGCCGTACAAGCCAACAGCTTTGAGAGCCTGCCTATCTTTATCGGGGCGGTGCTGGTCGCCATGTACTGTTTTGTCCCCCAAAACGTGGTGAATGGCATGGCGTGGCTTTATGTCGTGTTACGCCTTATCTATGGCGTGGCATATGCCATGAATCTGGCGACATTTCGCTCGGTGATTTGGGGTTTGTCGCTGGTTTGCTGTTTGCAGTTATTTTATTTTGCCATAAAGATGATTTGGTAAAAAGCCTGTCCTGTGGATGGGTTTTTGCTTTTGGCGTGAGCGTGCTTTGTTGTTGTTATTTAAAATGGTTGTTTTGATGGATTAAGATTAAGCATGATAGATAAACATGATAGATAAATGATGTTTTGGTAAGATTTTTCATATTTAAAACCCACAAAACCAAATTAACCACATTAACAAAGGCAAAATTTACCCACCGATTTTTATATCCCTGTTAATAACCATTTAATCATCATAACCCCACTCTCAACTAACAC
>NZ_MXAP01000029.1 GCF_002027555.1 Moraxella equi | reverse complement strand
AAGGGATACAGTTGCTACGATTTTAAAATTTACCAATCATTTTATCTATACCCCACCTTCCCAAAACGCCCAATGATTAACCGCCCCATGTCCGTGTCCGATGTTGGGGGCGGTGCTCATTGCCTGACTGATTAAGCGTTTGGCGGTATGAATCGCATCTGCCACGCTCGCCCCCTTAGCAAGCTCTGCCGTGATACACGCCGAGAACGTACACCCTGTGCCGTGCGTGTTTTTGCTGTTGGTGCGCACGCTTTGTACTTGCCAAATGTCGCCCGTCTCATCAAGCACATAATCTATGCACATGGCACTTTGGGAATTTTGGCTGTGTCCGCCCTTGATGATGACTGTCTTTGCTCCCATGCTTTGTAAGGCGTACAGGGCTTGCCTTATATCATCATCACACGCTATCGTCATGCCTGTTAGCACTTCGGCTTCTGGTAGGTTGGGCGTGATGATGTCCGTTAGGGGAATAAGCCGTCTTAGGCTGTCCGTTGCGTTGTCATCAAGCAAGGATTGTCCGCCTTTGGCAATCATCACAGGGTCAAGCACCACTTGCCCAAACGGACGGTTTTGCAGAAACTGCCCCACCGTATCAATGATGTCGGACGTGCCAAGCATACCGATTTTGCACGCCCCAATCTCAAAATCGTCCCGAATGGCGACAAGCTGGGCTCTAATGTGGTCGGTCGGCAGATGATGAATGTCCCATACGCCTTGGGTGTTTTGGGCGGTTGTGGCGGTCAGTACACTTGTACCAAATACACGCCTTATGGTAAAGGTCTTTAAATCCGCCTGAATGCCTGCCCCACCGCCAGAGTCCGACCCTGCAATACTAAGAGCCTGGGCGGGGCGATTGGTGCATGGGTGGGTGTGGACATATCTCATGCCTTTTCTCCCACAAATTTGATACGATTTGCAATCTCATCGGGGCTAATACCGCCCAATTTGTCCAAAAATTGATACATAAACGTACCGCTTTGGCTTGACAATAAGCCTTCACAGGCAAGCTCGCCTGCAATGGCAAACGTGGCACAGGCATTGACCGCCCCCACCAAATACCGCTCACGCCCTGCCACCGCCAAAAACGCCCCAACCACGGCACTTAGCAAGCACCCTGTGGCGGTAACTTTGGGCAAAAGGGGTGTACCATTGGCAAGGGCGACCACCTGCGTGCCGTCCGAGATGTAGTCAATCTCGCCTGTCAAAATGGCAATGGTGCGATATTTGCTCGCAACCGCTTGGCAAATGCTCGCCAAATCCGCATCGCCACGCCCTGCATCCACGCCTTTGGCTTGCCAGTTCGCCCCTGCCAAAAACGCAAGCTCGCCTGCATTGCCACGAATGGCGTCAAATTGTACCACTTGGCTAATCTGATAAATGGTAGATTGGCGTAAAGTGCTTGCCGACACCGCCACAGGATCTAGCACCACAGGAATGCCGTGGGCGTTGGCGGTTTGCCCTGCAATCATCATGGCGGACGTTTTGGGGTCGGACGGCGTACCGATATTTAGCACAATGGCACTGCTGATTTTGGCAAGCTCCGCCATCTCTAAGGGCGACTCTGCCATCATCGGAGACGCACCAACAGCAAGCAGTCCATTGGCGGTAAAATTGGCGGAGACCAGATTTGTAATGTTGTGAATTAGGGGATTTTGCTTGCGGACTTCGTCGATTAAGTCTAGGGGAATTTGGTCTGGGGAGAGTGGGTTTTTGGTAACTTTGGTCATGGGTTTTTCCTTTTTTAAGTAAAAAGCACAGTCAAAACCCACACCAAAAAAGTGTGTTGCTCGTCAATTTTTATCAATTTCCTACGCCAGTTTTAACTGTATCAGGTTCACGGGTATCATCTCAGCCATAAAAGCACCCCGATTGATAAGCAAGATTATAACAAAAGGGTAAAGGGTGTGCAAGCGGTCAAAAGTGGTTAAAGTGGTTTTTATTTTTAACAAAATGACGTAAAATAGCCCTTTATTTGACAAGTAAAAACCATGACCCTAAACCTACCCCACCTAGACCTTACCCCCTTACAATGGGACGACTTACACACCACCACCCACCCCCATGCCGAATATAACACCACGCATGATGATATGCTTGCTCGCATTTTGTCTCGCATTGACGATAAAAAGGCTGACAAAGCCTGCCTTGATGAGCTGTGGATTGTGGAACATCAAGACGTTTATACGCTAGGGCAAGCAGGCAAAGAAGAGCATATTCTCTACAAAACCGACACCCCAATCATCAAAACCGACCGTGGCGGACAGGTAACGTGGCATGGCGTCGGGCAACTTGTGGTCTATTGGCTGTGGGATTTGCACCGCCTTGGCATGGGCGTGCGAGACCTAGTTAGCCACGCCGAGCAAGCCATAGAAGACGTGGTCGGCGAATACCTACCGCCCGATTTGACCGCCAAGGCTCGCCGAGATGCCCCTGGGGTGTATATCTACAACCGCTCGGGCGATATGCTTGGCAAAATTGCAAGCCTCGGCTTTAAAATCAAGCACGGGCATAGCTATCACGGCATTGCCATTAACCTTGTCAATGACTTGACCGCCTTTAACGCCATTAACCCTTGTGGCTATGCAGGCATGGCTATGGTAAAACTGTCGCAATTTGGTAAATTTGATGAGAGCCAAACACACGAATTTATTCATAAATTTATCAGTAATATTCAAAAAAGACACAGCGGACAAATCGCCCTAAGACCCATAAATGAGCCAATATCAAGCAAATAAACATGAAATACCCATTAACAATTATCGCAATCACCCTATTGTCCTTGACCGCTTGCGACAACAAACCCAACAGCCCACCTACCCCAAACACCAAGCCACACCAAGCCGAACAGACCTTTGTGGACGCTACCCCTACATCACCCACGCCAGTCGCCCAAAGCACCAACCCCCAAGCGATTGATTGCCAAGCCATTACCAACACACTAAATGCCATTGACATCAATAGTCAAATAGATGACTTTGATCAGGCAGATAAACTATTAAATCACTGCCTACCGACTGCCGACAACACCACCCAAATCAAGTGGGCGACACAGTATCAGCTTGCTTATCAGCGTTTTTTATCCTTTTGGCAAGGCGATACATTTTTGCTTGATGATACAGAATTTGACCAGTTAAATCAGGTCATGTACGACATTCATTATAACAAAAAGTACAACGAATCCGACATCGCCACCCTACACCCAAAAGCCCAATATTTCATCAAGCAAGTCAAACAAAATAAGCTAAAAATAGCAGACTACTGCGAAGGGGAATTTGGCTTTGTCAATGATTATCAAGCATTTGCCAAGCTGTTTACGCCCCATTTGCCAAAAGACCAAGCAGTCATGATTGAGCGACTTGCCAGCGACAACCAAGAGCCACTATGGTGCGATGCAGGTCTTAGCATTTCATTAGATGAGCTTATCGAGCGGGCGTTATTTTGGCAAGATTATCAAAAGATGTATCCGCAGAGTGTATTTATTGATGATGCCAAACGGTTGTCGTTATTTTATGAATATTTGTTATTTTTTGGTTCAGACAATACACGTTGGCTAAACGATGATAAAACCAAATTTATCACCTACATCAATGAAAATGATGAAACATTCACAGACGAAGCAAGCTTTGTCAAACTTGCCAAACATGACAGCGAACTTGGCAAACATGACAGCGAACTTGGCAAAAAAGCCCAAGCCTTTCTGGCATTTATCGCCACACCAACAGATGAGCGAGACGATAAATATCCCATAAATCCTGCCAATCTTGACAAACGCCACCTTGATGACCCAAGTCAAATTGAAGATTGGGAACGGGCAACCTTACAACTCATGACCGCCTTAGACAAAACAAAAGTGGATACTCCAAGCTGTATCAGTACCCCCATTTGCCTGCCTGATACATCAGATAAGCCTTGATAATATGCCATTATCCACAAGCAATATGCAAAAACATCATAAATTGATGATTGCACTTGGGCGGATTTAATATTACAATGGCACACCCTTTTTAATCCCCATCGGAGAATTTTATGGTAGATTTTAACAAAATCCTAGACGCAGGCGACGTGGACGCAGGCGAGATTAACGTGGTCGTGGAAATCCCTACTGGCTCAAACCACAAAATCGAATGGAACCGCAAATTGGCGTGTTTTGAGCTTGACCGTGTTGAGCCTACCACCTTTGCCAAGCCTTGCAACTATGGCTTTATCCCCCAAACCCTAGACGAAGACGGCGATGAGCTAGACGCACTCATCCTAACCGAACAGCCATTGACCACGGGTATTTTCCTAAAAGCCAAAGTGATTGGCGTGATGAAGTTTGTTGATGATGGCGAAGTGGACGACAAAGTCATCGTGGTGCCTGCCGATGACCGCAATAACGGCAACGCCTACAACAGCCTTGATGATTTGCCACCACAGCTTCTCAAACAGCTAGAATTTCACTTCAACCACTACAAGGATTTGAAAAAAGCTGGCACCACCAAAGTAGAAGGCTTTTTTGATGTCGCCACCGCCAAAGAAGTGATTAAAGAAAGTCAAAAACGCTGGGTGGAGCAAGCGTGATTGACGACTTGCAGATGATAACCTTGTAAATTATCGCTCATAAAAACCGCCCGAATACCATAAAAAGTATTCGGGCGGTTTTTGGTTAAGCGATTAGTAAAATTTATCACACCCACTCACCCCATCCAAAATCATTGACAACCTTTTTAAATCCATCATCAAGCGGAGCCATCACCGTGATACGCTTACCGCTCATGTCATCAAATGCCAAAGTATGAGCGTGCAAAAGTAGCCTTGATACGCCCGTAAACTCTGCCACCGCACGATTTTGGGCGGTGTCACCATGCGTGGTATCGCCGACAATAGGGTGAAATAGGTGCGTCATGTGTCGTCTTAATTGGTGTTTTCGCCCTGTAACTGGGATAAGTTTCATAAGGCTATACCGAGATGTGGCGTATCTATCCACCGAGACAAAGGGCATTTCGCACGTTGCCAAATTCTCATAATCAGTCATGGCGAATTCAGGTTCTTTATTCGTTTTGGCGAATTTATCGGCGATTTTATCAAGTTTGACTTTTAACGGATAATCAATCCGCCCACTACCCAAAAGATAGCCACGCACCACCGCCAGATAGGATTTATCTACCGTATGATGTTCAAATTGCCCCGACAATGCCCTTGCCACATCAGACGACTTGGCAAACAGTAGCACCCCTGACGTTGGGCGGTCTAGCCGATGAACAGGAAAAACGTGTTGCCCAAGCATATCACGCAAAACCGTCATCACAAATACCGTCTCATGCTTGTCAAGCCATGAGCGATGAACCAGCATACCAGCAGGTTTGTTCACCGCCACCATGTCATCATCTTGATATAAAATTTGTAGCATTTTGCCACTTCCGATTATTTCATTTATTAAATGTGTAAAATCATAAGGGCGAATATGATTCGCCCCTACAACCCAAAACCAAGCTTTAAAAATCCACTAAGCGACAAAACAGCTCATCATACGCCATTTTGTCCTGCACGTTTTGCCCAACCGCCACCGCCATGTCATCAAGACTTGCTAGGAAATTTTCTACCTTGTCGAGGCTTAGATTGTCCGCCCCATTTATCAGCCCTGCCACATCCATGTCGGTATGAATGCTATCAAGCCCAAGCCCCACTCGCACCACGTCCATAAGCATAAGCCGTGTCAAAACCGCAAAATCACCAAAACTCATCACGCCCTGCCAGTAGTCGCTGGCACTCACCGCTGACCGCTCGCCGCGCCTTAGGGTAAGCCATGTTTTTAGCCACAATACACGCTTACCAAACCACACCGCCTTTGGCAAGTCCACCGCCTTTAATACCGCCCCGTCGGTGAGTGTCAGGGCAAGTCTGGCAAGACTCTCATCGCCCAACACTCCACCTACATAAGCCAACGCCACATCATGAGAAACAGCCCCAAGCGGTAGGGCTTGCGCACGGCTTTTTATGGTAGGCATGAGCTTGGCAGGGTTGTCACTAATCAGTATCAAATGCACGCCTGCTCGTGGCTCTTCTAGGGTTTTTAGCAGGGCATTACTCGCCCCAATCGTGAGCGTGTCGGCATTATCCAGCACGATGAGCCGAACGCCATGCCCCTTGACATGGCTATACTCCTGCAAGGCTCGCACGTCATCAATCTTAATGGACGAGAGTTCACTCTCATCAGACGTAGGCAAGCTCTCAGACGGTAGCACCATGACATCAGGGTGCGTCCCTGCCATGAGCCAATGACAGCTATCGCACGCCCCACACGCCCCTTGCTCGCCCTTGTTTTGGCACAGCAGCCACGCCACAAACCGCCATACAAATTCACGCTTACCAATGCCTGCCATACCA
Source organism: Moraxella equi (assembly GCF_002027555.1). Classification (GTDB taxonomy): domain Bacteria; phylum Pseudomonadota; class Gammaproteobacteria; order Pseudomonadales; family Moraxellaceae; genus Moraxella; species Moraxella equi. The sequence continues at coordinate 72,171 of NZ_MXAP01000029.1, read as the reverse complement.
CACGCCAACAACCCATGCGGTAATTTACCATCATAAAACTGACCGACCACCTGCTCCCAAGCGTGGGTTTGCCAAGGCAGTAACGGGGCAAAATAGGGCAACTGTTCTTGTTCGTTCATATTAGAATTTCAAAAACTCATCAATCGGCATGGCATTTAGCCTATCCAAATCTTCCTGCATGTCCACCCCAAGCGGTAAGGCAACTTTGGCGACATCTATGGCGATTTTTTGCCCGTTTTCCAAAATGCGCAGCTGTTCTAGACTCTCCAAACGTTCCAATACGCCCTGCTCCCATGTGCCAAATTCCTTTAACAATTTGACCCGATAGGCATATAATCCCAAATGACGATAGGCATTTTTTGGGGCATTGCCAAGCTCGCCTGCCAAATGAGCGTCTCTGTCACAAGGGATTGGGCTACGGCTAAAATATAGGGCATTTTGGCGAGCGTGGGCGACTTTTACCACCGAATTTTTATAAAAATCATCATAATTATCAATCACTTCACACAACGTCGCCATGACACAGTCAGGATTTTCCACCAAAAGATTTTTGGCTTGTTCTAGTAGCACAGGCGGGACGAGCGGTTCATCGCCTTGCATATTGATGACAATGTCATCGTCCGCCAAGCCTAGAATTTCTGCCACTTCGCCCAGTCTATCCGTGCCTGACGCATGCTCGCCCGTCATCACCACAGGCACGCCCGCACTCTCGCACACCGCAAAAATCCTCTCATCGTCTGTTGCCACGCATACACTGTCGGCAAAAGTCGCTTGCAAAGCCTTTTGGGCTGTCCATAAAATCATGGGCTTACCATGCAAATCCAATAAAGGCTTGGCAGGTAGGCGAGTGGATTTGTAACGGGCAGGGATAATGATGTGGGTTTTGGGGGTAGGCATGGGTGTTCCTTATTGCCATTGATGTGATTGGATATGATAAATAACACCACCCATGATTTGATAGCGGTTAAAAAATTCATCGGCTGGCAATGTGTCACCTTGTTTATCCAATTCACTATAAATTTGTATGGTGTTATTGATATTTTGCCTTAAATAACGGCATAAAATTCTGTCGTGATAGACAATCGCATAAATCATGCCATTAACGATTGGTAATGGTGCTTTTCTTTTATCCACCACAACCGTAGATAAATGACCCAAAACAGGGTTCATGTCATCGCCAATCACCAATGTTGTAAAACAGTCTTCCAAATCATCCTCTTGCCCAAACAAAAACGGTAATGATATACTTTCTTTTTGAGTAATCGTTGCGGACGGATAGTGGGTAATTTGTGAATTGGCATTTTTAAAAGTGAAAATATCATTTTGTTGATACATATCACCTTGACCTGTGGCAAGCCAAGTTGGGCTAACGCCAAATAGATTGGCAAGCTCTACAATTTTACTACTGCTTTTTACCAAACCACTTTCAAGCTGACTGTATGCGGATTGTGATAAGCCTTCAATTAAATTAGCAATTTCTGCTTGACTAATTGATTTTGATTTACGAGCAAATTTTAATCTTTCTGCCAAAGTATCCATCATTTAATCCCTAACTTTAACAAAACCTTATCCATCTCCCCATACACCCCATCAGACAACCCCGCCTGTACAGGCAAAATCCATACATTGTCAAAAATCGCATGGGGCGAGCGTTTGGCAAGCTCACGGATTTTTACAGCATCTTTACTGGTAATGATGATTGGTAAATCCGCCAAATCCGTCAGCTCATCAAGGGCAAAATCATGGTGGTCGCCAAAGGGCTTTTCCACCACCTCAAAGCCCAAATCGGTCAGCGTTGTAAAAAACCGAGCAGGATAGCCAATACCACTCACGCCATAGACCCTTTGGGGAGATAGTGATTTCTTACCACCCAGTAGTGGTATGGGCGTACTGGGAGCTAGGTGCATAAGCAGGGCATCATCAGCATATCGCTCGGCTCGTGCATCATGATAAATGACCGTTGCCCCATCTAGGCGGTCTATCGGCTCACGCAAAAAGCCCTGCGGAAAGAGTTTGCCATTACCAAACCCACGCACACCGTCCACCACTATCCATTCTACATCTCGGTGTAGGGCGTAATGCTGCAGTCCGTCATCGCTGATGATGAGTTGTAGAGTTGGGTGGTTTTGTATTAACAAATCAATAACTTGCCCACGATCTGCCCCCACCGCCATTGGCACGCCTGTCTCACTCACGATAAGGCACGGCTCATCGCCGACGTCTTTGGGCGTACTACCTTCATGAACCAACGCAGGGCGACTGTCCACCCGTCCATAGCCCCGACTTATCACGCCCACGTTTACGCCTTTGTCTTGTAAATATTTGACAAGGTCAATGATAAGCGGAGTTTTTCCACTACCGCCCACCGTGATATTGCCCACCACCATCACAGGAATGGGGGCGTGGTATTTGGCAAGTTTATCGTTATCATACAAGGACTTACGCACACAACCCACCACGCCATACAGAGCGGACAACGGAGCGAGCGTGGCAAGCATGGGGGAACTGTCCTGCCATGCCTTTGTGATGAGAAGTTCTAAGTTTTTCATGCCTTGCCCTGTTCGCTTTGCTCATCAAAGGTACGCTCGTACATGGTGCGATACATACCACCTTTGGCAAACAGCTCGTCATGCGTGCCCATTTCCACGATTTGCCCTTTATCCATGACGATGATACGGTCGGCGTTGGCGATGGTGGATAAGCGATGAGCGATGACAAGCGTGGTACGACCGTGCATGACGGACTCCAACGCCTTTTGGATATAATATTCGCTTTCGTTGTCTAGGGCGGATGTGGCTTCGTCCAATATCAAAATTGGTGCGTCTTTTAATAACGCCCGTGCGATGGAGAGCCGTTGGCGTTGTCCGCCTGACAGTTGCAAGCCGTCCGAACCGATAAAACTGTCATAACCATCTGGCAAATCCATAATAAAATCATGAGCATAAGCCGATTTGCTTGCTTGTATGATGTCATCACGGGATTTGGCGGATAATGCCCCATAGGCGATGTTATGAGCGACCGTATCCAAAAATAGTGTAACTTGCTGATTCACCATGGCAATCTGCTCACGCAAAGACGATAATTTAATGTCATCAATGGGCGTGCCGTCTATCAATATCTGTCCCGATGTCGGCGTGAGTGAACGAGTAAGCAAGTTCACCAGCGTGGTCTTGCCTGAGCCTGACCGCCCGACCACCGCCACCGTCTCGCCTGCCTTGATGTCAAGGTTAAAGCCCTTTATCGCTTGCAGGCCACTCTCATAAGTCAAGCTCACATCATCAAAACGGATATTACCATGAATGACAGGGGTTAGCGTGCCTGTATCACGCTCCTCGAGCGTGTCCAACAATTTAAACACAGAGGCACCCCCTGCCAAGCCTCGTTGCAACTTTTGATTGACATCAGTCAAGGCTTTGACAGGACGGGCAAGCAATCCTGCGGCGATAAGAAAAGATGCAAACTGCCCTGCCGTCATGCCCCCAAGCACTTCAGGACGTAGCGACAACCACACCACAAAACACATCCCTGTCGCCATGAGTAGCTGAATGAGTGGCGAATTGATGGCGGCAAGCACGGTGATTTTCATGCCTTTTTGTAGGTTGTCCAGACTTGCTTTGTTAAATCTATCGGCTTCATATGTCTGTCCGCCGTAGTTTTTGACGACTTGATAGCCTGCCACTGCTTCATTGGTGATATGGCTTACCGCACTCATGGACTCTTGGATGCCTGTCGATAGTGTGGCAAATTTTTTGGAGACCTTTTTGATAATCCAAAAAATCGGTGGCACGACTATCATCAAAACAAACGTAAGTCGCCAGTTGCTATAAAACAGATAACCAAACAACGCAATGACCGTCAAACCTTCTTTTAGTAGCGTGGTAATCGCCTCGTTACTGCCTGCGGTAACTTGCTCCACATCAAAGATAAGTTTGGATGAAATGGTGCCGGCAGGGTTTTTTAGATAAAAATCAGACGGCAAACGTAACAGCTTTTCAAACACCGCCACACGCAAATGATAGACAAGATTACGAGAAATATACGCCGAATAATATCCCCCCAAAAACGCCCCAACCCCCCGAAAGAAAAACAGAGCAATTACCAAAAACGGAAACCAAAATTTGCCTTTTTCATCATTATTGTTAATGGCATCAATAATAAACTCAAAGAGCTTGGCACTGGCAACCTCAGAGCCTGCACTTAGCACCATGCCAATCGCCATAAAAATCGCCGCCCACCAGTAAGGTTTTAGGTAGGACATCAGACGCAAAAAGACCGCCAATTTATCATTGGGGTCAAAGTTGGTTTGGGAGGTAGGTTTTGACATGATTTTTAAAAGAAAAGTTTTGTGGCATTTTAACACAAAATGCCACATCGCACCGCATAAATCGTGCGATTACTTACTACTGCTTTGTGGTGCTGGCACGACGGTGCTGATGTTTAGGTTTAAAAAGCCCATTTTACCTGCCACATCCATGACACGCACCACCGCTTGGTGTGATGCTTCGGCATCGGCTGCGATGACAAACAGTTGTTTGCGGTTACTGCCCGCTTCTTTTTGGAGCATGTTAATGAGCTCAGCTTCGGTACTAGACCCTAAGGCAAGCCCATTAACCAAATAAGTACCGTCTTTTTGTACCGCCACTTCTATCTGTTTGCCTTCGTTGGTCACTGCCACGCCTTCGGCTTCGGGCAGGACGATGTTAATGCGACTAAAATGGTTAAAGGTCGTCGCCATCAGCAAAAATACAATCAAAAACAGCAAGCAATCAATCATGGGGGTCAGATTGATTTCTAAAGGCTCAACGGTTGGTTTACGAAATCTCATGGCGATACTCAGCTATGACTGTTCTTGGTTTTGATTTTGGGAATAGGCGACAGGCTCGCTGGCTAGGATTGGCTCTTTTTGCAAACCATCTTTCATCAGCCCATAATCATGCATCTCTTGGATGAGTAGCCCCGCTTCGCTTTCAAATTTGGCATTAATATCCACAATACGTCTTTGGAAATAACGGTACGCCATCAGGGCGGGAATGGCGACAAACATACCGCCTGCGGTAGTAATCAAAGCCTGAGAGACACCTCCTGCGAGCATGGCAGGGTCTTGCATGGAGCCATCTGTTACTGCCAAAAATGAGATGATAATACCCAGTACTGTCCCCAAAAGTCCCAAAAGCGGTGCAATCGCCCCAATCGTGCCGAGCATGTTAATGTTTTTCTCTAAGGCATGAATCTGTACGCTGGCACGGTTTTGCATGTGCGTGGTCATACTGTCCAGTCCATACTGGCGATACAAGAGTCCCGTTGCCAAAATATCGCCTAATGGTGACTCGCCTTTGATGGTAAGCAAGGTGTTTTTATTGATATCACCTTTGGTGCGTAACTGGCTAATCAGCTGTTCTCTAAGTCCACTCGGGGCAAGCAAACCCATGCGTAACACTTTGCCACGCTCGATGATAATGACCAGTGCCACAATAGAACACACGATGATTGGCAACATCAGCCAACCGCCTGCTTTGACAAGCTCCCACATAATTTACACCGTTACACAATTATTAGTTAAACATCAAGACTTTGCCACACCAAGCTGTGCCATCAGCCCACTTAGCTCATCATGGCTATGAAAAAATATCTCCACACTACCCTTGCCGTCTTTGCCTTGTTTTAGCTTGACCGTCGCCCCCAATGCGTCCGAAAGCTTCTGATTTAGGGCGATGACTTCACGACTATTGACTAAGACTGCCTTTGGCTCGGGGTGCAAGATAGATTTGACCAGTTTTTCTGCTTCACGCACCGTCATGTCCGCATGAATGATTTTTTTGGCGATGATGGGCTGTTGGTCTTTGGACAAAGACAGTAAAGTGCGAGCATGACCCATGTCAAGTAAGTTATCCATCATAAACGCCTTGACTTCATCATGCAAGGCGTTAAGGCGTAGCAGGTTGGATACGGTCGTGCGTGCCTTACCCACGACATCGGCAATCATCGCATGACTCATACCAAACTCGGTATGAAACCGCTCCAACGCCGCCGCCTGCTCTAACACCGTCAAGTCTTCACGCTGGATGTTCTCAATGAGTGCCAAGGCAATCGCCACTTCATCAGACAACACACGCTCGATGGCAGGAATGGTGGTAAGCCCTGCCAGTTTGGCAGCTCGCCAACGTCGCTCACCTGCGATAATCTCATGGGTAATGCCATCCGCCTTACTCTCACCATCTAACAAAGGACGGATAACGATGGGTTGCATGACCCCGTGCTGACGTACTGACTCGGCAAGCTCCTGCAAGGCTTCTTCTTTAACGTCTCGTCTGGGCTGATATTTACCTGATTGCAATCTGGCAGGGTCGATTTGAATGAGCGTGACCTGTTCACCATCTTGGGTGGGCTGAGGCTGGATAGTCTTGGCAAATTTGCTGGCTACTTGGGCGGTGCTTTTGTCGGCATTGGCTTTTGTGCCAGTTTTTTGGGGGCTAGCTGACTTGGGGGTAGGGGCAGATTCCGCTGTCGGCATGATGGCTTCTGCGGTCAAATCTCTTTCTCGTTTAATATTACCCATTAAGGCTTCTAAGCCACGTTTCGTGGCAAGCCCACGCTTTTTTGTCATGCCCATTTACACCAGTGTTACAGAAAATAGCAGAGTATTTTACCACAAATAACATCTCATGTTAAAGGCTAAGCATGCTTTTTGTCGTAAAAATACCCAAAGTTGTCTTTGGGTAAGGGGTAAATTCAAAATTAGATAGTAGTCCAAAATTAATATGACTCATAAATATAAGACTCATCGCTCGCTTCGGGCATGATGAGCCACATGATAAGATAAAACAAAATCCCACCAAACAATGTAATGGTTGCCGTCAGTGGAATAGACAGCACAAACAGCCATCGTAGCACCGCAGGCGACCACCCCATGTATTCGGCAATACCACCAAACACCCCTGCCATCAGGCGATGATGTTTTGAACGGTGTAAACGGATAAATTTGTGTTTAGTGCGTATAAGTCTAGCATGGTCAGGGCTGGTATGATGGGTCATGGGTTATCTTTACCTTTTAAAGTTTGTATTAAAGTTTGTACAAATTCAAATTTGTACTAAAACAATTTAAACATAACACTTTTTAATAATACTTTTTTGGGTAAATACAATGCCCTTTTGCAAAACTTTACATTTACAAAACACTGTTCAATTAAGATATTTTTTAATCAGACGTGTAGGGGTAATTTATTCGCCCAAAAATCAATGTCTTATCACAGGGTAAATGTGATTTGCCCTTACAAACCCATTCAAAGATTGGTTTTTTAACAATACCCAATTATAAAAATAAAAGAGCAGAAAAAAACCGCTCTTTTATCATTCATTAGGGTGATGACAAATTTACACCGCTTGAATCGCTGTCAAGGCAATGGTATAAACAATGTCATCCACCAAACAGCCACGAGACAAATCATTTACAGGCTTGTTTAGACCTTGTAGCATAGGGCCAACACTAATCACGCCTGCGGTGCGTTGTACGGCTTTATAAGTGGTGTTACCTGTGTTCAAATCAGGGAAAATAAACACGTTGGCTTCGCCTGCCACGGCTGAATTTGGGGCTTTTTGCTTGCCCACGCTTGGCACAGACGCTGCGTCAAATTGTAGGGGGCCATCCACTTTTAGCTCGGGGGTTTTTTCACGGACAATCTCTAACGCACCTTTGACCGTATCCACATCAGGGCCTGAACCTGAGTTCATGGTAGAGTAGCTAATCAAGGCAACTTTGGGGTCAATGCCAAACGCTTTGGCGGACTCGGCGGACTGGATGGCAATCTCAGCAAGCTGTTCGGCGGTTGGGTTGGGGTTTACCGCACAGTCGCCATAGACGACCACTTGCTCGGGCAGTAGCATAAAGAATACGCTAGATACTAGGCTATACTCTGGGGCGGTTTTGATAAGCTGGAACGCTGGGCGAATGGTGTCGGCTGTCGTGTGTACCGCACCTGACACCAAGCCGTCCACGTCGCCCACTTGTAGCATCATCGTGCCTAGATATACGGTGTCTTGTAGAGTCTCTCTTGCTCCTGCTTCGTCCAGTTTACCCTTACGGCGTTCTACCATGGGGGCGACGTATTTTTCGCTGACGGTAGATGGCTCGATGATTTCAATATCATCAGGCAAGGTAACGCCACGCTCGTCCGCCACCGCACGGATTTTGGTAGGGTCGCCCAACAGCACGCATTGGGCAATGCCACGTCTTTGGCAAATCACCGCCGCTTCAATGGTGCGTGGCTCATCACCTTCGGGCAGGACGATGCGTTTTTTGGCGTTTTGGGCAAGGCGAACCACTTGGTTACGAAACGCATAAGGCGATAATTTTTGTGTACGCTCGGAGGTTTTGTAACTTTCAAATGCCCCACCGTCAATCTCAGACAAATGACCGCCTTTGTCAGTGCGTGCCACGACTTGTACTTTGCCCGACAGTTCGGCGGTGCCAATCACGCCCCAAATACGCTCGCCTTTGATACCGCCAAACACAGACGCAAACACAGGCAGACGCACGTCATTATCGCCCACCAAAATCACGTCCGCATCAAAACCTGTCCCCAACTCACGGTTTACACGGTTGGCATAAGGACGGCTTTCATCGGCAAGCACACCCACCACCACGCTTACGGGGGCGGATTGTTTGGCGATGACGGTTTCTAGTAGGTCATCAAGGTTGTTGTCGCTAATGGCACTGACCAACTCATCATGGCTTGGAATGGCGACAATCTCGCCACCGACTAGATTGGCAACATTTTGAGCCAACGTTTGCATGTTGATTTGGCTGGTGGTGGGGATAAGTAATAATGTTTTCATAAGTTACCTTTATCGATTTATTAGTAAGATTTTTAATTTGGCATTATCAATCATAATACCTTTAAATGGATTTGTAGGGGCAAATTACATTTACCCTTTAATACTTGGGCTTGGTATTCGTCCTACACGTCCAATTTAACAATACCTTTTAATTTAATTTAAAAAATTATGGGTTATTTTAAGAAAAGCCAGACCTTAGCCCAGCTTTTCTTTTTATTTACAATCCTAATACCGCACGAGATTCGCTGGCGATTTGGTATTCTTCGTCAGTAGGAATCACCCAAAGCTCAACAGCAGACCCTTCCGCATGGAAACTGCCCTCTGCTCCACGGAACAGCTCGGCATTTTTGGCGGTGTCAATTTGCACGCCCAAATGCTTTAAGTAACTCACAATCTTAGCACGCATGTCCGCACCATTCTCGCCCACACCGCCTGTAAAGGCAATGCCCGTCAATACTGGCAAACCTGCGGTCAAGCCAAGCAGGTATTTGGCAACACGGTAAGCAAACATATCAAGGGCGAGCGTGGCGTCAGCATTACCCTCTTTGTCGGCTTGTTCTAGGTTACGCATGTCGTTAGACACGCCCGATACGCCCAACAGACCGCTCTTTTTGTTAAGCAAAGTATCAATCTCTTGGATAGACAGACCCAAAGTGCGGTGCAAATGCAAGTGAATACTCGGGTCAATGTCGCCTGAGCGAGTACCCATCATCAAGCCTTCTAGTGGAGTCAGACCCATAGATGTATCTAGACTTTGACCGTCATATACTGCTGTTGCCGAACAGCCGTTGCCTAGGTGAGCCACAAGCCAACCTGTCTTGCCATCTTGACCGCTTAGCGTGTTGGCACGGTTTGAGACGTAGTTGTGCGATGTGCCATGAAAGCCATAACGACGGATTTGGTGTTCGGTGTACAGCTCTTTTGGAATGGCGTAGCGGTAAGCGTGTGCAGGCATGGTTTGGTGGAATGCCGTGTCAAAAATCGCCACTTGGGGCAGGTCAGGATAAATGGCGTTAATCGCCTTAATGCCAGACGCATTGGCAGGATTGTGAAGTGGAGCAAGACTTGCCAGCTCTTCGATGGTTGCTAGCACTTCTGGAGTGATGACGGTTGCTGATTTGAATTTGTCGCCACCGTGTACCACACGATGACCCACCGCCACAGGCTTATGCTCGGCAATAAGCTCGCCTAGGATGATTTGCAAGGCTTCGGTATGAGCCCCTGAATTTGGGATATTGATTTCTACTTTTGAGCCGTCTAGGTTTTTGTGCTTGATACGGGCATCAGGATTGCCCAACGCTTCGGCAAGACCCTCAATACGAGTGTTGCCATCTTCGCTAATTAGGGCATATTTGATGGATGATGAGCCACAGTTTAGCACTAGGGTGGGGTTGGTTAGAGACATAAGCTTTCCTTATTGGAATGAAAAAGATACGACGATGATTATAACACAAAATGGGCTTTGACAAAAGCATGATTTGCCAAAACGCCATACATTCACGCATTGCAAAATGGTCAGCTTTGGTTTAGAGTAAGACACGTTTTTATCATATTTATCACACATCATGACCGCATGCAGTGAATTTACTGCCTTTGTCTTAGACCAATTAGCCCCGCCCGCCCCCATCACCGTCAAGCGAATGTTTGGGGTAGGTTGCCTTTTTAAACATGGCAAAATGTTTGGCATTGTCGCTGATGACACGCTTTATCTAAAAGCCGATGATGACAACCGCCAAGCCTTTATTGATGAAGGGTGTGAAAAATTTACCTATTGGACAAGCCGAACAGGCGTTAAAAAACAAGTCGCATTGGGCTATTACCAGCTTCCTGAATTTGCCTTGGATGACACTGATGAGCTATGCCGTTGGGCAGGGTTGGGGATAGGGGCAAGCCTGCGGGGTTAGGAGACAAACACCCAACCAAGTATTGTTATCATTCCTGCTTTTTAATATCGGTTTACTTATCAGGCGATACAGACAAATCCAAAACAAAAACATCAATCCTACTTCGTAGTGCTTCTGACATTTTTTCTTGGATTTGAATACGCAATGCTTCGGCATTATGGATACCATGACTTTTAATGCCTGCAACTTTTTCATCAGCCCCAAACCACAGCACCAAATATTGTCCGTCAGAGTCGGGATGAATGGTATATAAACGTTCTAATTGATTTTCAAATGCAGAATAAACCTCTTTATGCCATTGCCCTTTTACTTCAATTGGCAAAAGTTTTCTTTTCCCATTAATTAATTTAGAACAAACCATATCACATCTTTTATCATCTTTCATATAATTTTCACGATTGACGATAACTTGTCTGTTTTCAAGACGCAATCTCAAACGCTCCGCTATGCGTTGTGACGCTGTATTCTCATCAACCCGATTTTTAATCAACATTTTTCCATGATAGAAAAAGGAATTTGTAGTAATATCATGACCATTCAAATCATCTTGATACAATTGCAACTCTTCTAAAATGACAGCACGCAAATTCTCAACGCTAATAATCTCATCGCTCTCTAATAATTTAATAATTTGTTCAGGCGTGGGCCTTGAAAGTTTTTGATTGCCAATTTTTTCTGATAATCAAACCTAATGCTTTTTAAATCCAAATGAAGTTTTTTGTATTTTGACTGGCTTAACAATCTATCAATCACAGGTATGGGATTATCTGTTTCATCACGTCCCAATAAGAAAATCACATTTCTTAAAAAACGATATGCTTTTTCGTTATTTGGGCTATCAGTTCCGTAACTGTCCGGTAACTCCACCTCTGGATATTTATCAAAAAATGTGTCTAAAATTAATTCTACTTTTTTGGCAGGCAGAACAAGCCATTTACGATAATCGCCAAACGTTCCTAAGTGTTTATTCAAAATAAAAATACTGTCTAAATCTTGTACCAACACCTCCCAAAAAATCTCATAATCGGTATCCAACAAATAAAAAGCATGAACAAACCAAAAATCTCTTCGCTCTTTTTCTGATTTATCCTGATGATTGATATTTGTATTTAGAAAATCTTGGCAACGCTGATAAATCAATGATTTTAATTTTTCAATATTTCCATACTTGATTACCATTTTCATTAGATTTTCAAGGCTATCCAAATTAAGATTAGGATACTTTTCAAGCCAGCACCAAGACAGCTCTTCTTGCAAAACATTAAAAGGCTCACAATTTAGCCAATCTACTTGTGTATGTTTGCAATCACCACAAGCAAGTTGTGGCTCTATATATTCAACTAAAAACTGTCTGATTTTATCTTCATTGGTAAATAAACATTTTTTAACTTCCGACATTAGAAAATTCATATCATCTTGATTCATACCAAGCCAGTAAGTATTAAATTTAGTATATAATGCTTTTAATATGTATTCAGGTACAGATTGCAAAGAATTATCTCTTTTTAATCGTTCTAAACAACTTGCATATAATACTGTCTCAACATACAAACTTTTAGACCGGCAGTGTAGATTGGCAAGTTCGGTCAAACTTGGTACATCAGGTGCAACAAAGTCCAAGCAATTATACAAGGCATTCCTAACCAAATATTCATCACCAAATTTTTCGACTATATTTTTAGGCTCTTGCAATACAACATAAGAAAAATTTAATAAAGCATTCCAATACTCTCCACTTTCTATTAATTCCTTATTTTTTTGGATATACTTAATTTGCTCGTCATAAATAGCCTCTTGTCTTTTTCTATTTTTAGCAATCTTCTTTCTATATCTTTTTCTAGGCATATTTCTTCTTAATTTTTTATATTTTTGCTCAATCCCATACCAAGCTCTTAAAAATTCTAGATTCTGCAATGCTTGATTACGCATATATCTTCGAAAAAAACTAGATGATTTTGATTTGCTATATATATCATGTCTAACAACAAAACTTTTCCATAATTCAATATTTTTTATTGAAAAAGCTAAGTCAATAATATATTTATAATCATCATGCTGAAGGTATAAGCCACAATGACCATGATGAGAAAAATAAAAAATTCTTATTTCATCAATTTCTTCTGCATTGGATAGCTTTTCAAATACCAATTTAATAATATTTTGTCTTAACTCATGATTTTCTGACAAAACTTTTACCGATAAACTTTGCTCTTTTGAAACATTATTTTTAAAATATAAATTTTTAACCCAAAGCCAAATTTTTTCAGAATCAAATGGAGCGTGAGATAATTCAAAATATCTATCCAGCAGTCTACCTATGATTTTGCTGACACCCACTCTGCATTGGCAATCATATATTTCTTGACAAGTACAAGAGAGATTTTGGGATAATTCATCAAGCAGTTGTGTTGTCAAATCTAAGTCCAATTTTTGGATAAAATACTGGATAAAATAACGTTCGCCAATTACTATGTTAAAATCATATTTGGTTGGGTATAAGTCGGCACATTTTCTTAAAAAGCAAACATAGTCTTTTAATTCAAAAATAGGATTAATTTCACCGCTCATCATATCACCGGCAATGGTTAGAGATATTCTATCGCTTTCATTTATTAATTTATCCCATGTTGCTTTTATTGGATGGTCTTTGATATTTAAAAGACATTGCCCCGCCAGTATTCTAATAAACCATTCCTTGTATTCATCTCTGGTATCAAGAACAATGGCATTGAGCTCATTGCTTAATTGAGAAAGCACTGGGGATTCAAGCAACAATTCCAATATAAGCCTTTGTAAATGACCATTTCTGTATTTGTCAGATAATAATTCTTTTAATTCATCCAGCATATTATCATCAAAAAAATTAGAAATTCTTAAATCTCGCCATATGTCGCCACGGCGAAAATACGGGTCTTCTTGATTTAATTCTTTTAGTTTTAATAACAACTTCTTTTTTGAACTTAGTGGTAATAGACTTGGGTCGCCATTGGATAAAATGGCATAAGGGTCAAAGTTAATTAAGGTTTCTTGGATTCTGTCATTATGCGATAATACTGTCATCCATGCAAACAACCCACGCAATTCATCTCGCACCACATGATTAGGTGCGATAATGGATAAAATCTTATTTAAGGATAAAGGATTGCTTGTTGCTGTGATTTTCTTAGCAAGAAAATTGCCCGCACAATATTCTGCAACAACCCTATGCGCTGGTCTATGCTGACCTACAACATCATTAGGCACAAAGAGCTTGGTAGATAGAATTTGCGTGATATCTTTATCGCCATTTAAAGTGGATATATTGGGAAAAAATTGGGTGGATGACAAATCTGCAATACTAACACCCTCTGAGCCAGACAGCATTAATTTGCAAAAGACATCTTCTGCCAATTCAATTTTTTTAGTAAAAGGCAATGCAGAAGAATGATTTGGGTTGTTTTCTTTTGCTAAGTCTTCAATGGCCGTTTTAAAAGCAGAATGGCGGTTTTCAAAATACTGATTATTTTTAATATAAGAATTAGAAAATAATTTTAAAAATAATGGATTGGACAGTAATGGTGTCAATTCAATTTTTTCTGCTTCTGCTAAAAAGTGCTTGGCATCATGCTGTGGGTAATGTGAATGAAAGAAATGTTGTTGCTCTTCTGTATTAAAGGGTTGCAAATAAAGCAACAAAGGTTCTGTATTAAAAATCTCTTTGCATTGCTGTGTATGGCTTTGAGACCACTCGCTAGAACGACTAGACAAAATAATTTTTTCTGCCCCTGTACTTTCTGCCATAACCAAGACTTTTGTTATGGCAGATGAATCCACTCTTACCAACTCATCCAATCCGTCAATCAGCAATGAAAGGCATACTTTTGGATTTGAGTGGGCAAATATATTGGCGGCATTCTTTTTAATCCCTAATTGCTGAGCAAGGTTATCTAACAAGTAACTTTTACCTGCGCCAGGTTCTGCAAGTATTACGATAATCTTTTGTTTTTCTGATAATAATTGTAATTCTGTAAATTTGCGTTCATCAGAATTTTGTAACAGTCTAGGAATATAAATCATGATTGTGCCTGTAAGTTAATTTTACCATTAAGCCATTTGCCATTATTTGGTAAATTGGGATGTTTTTTTACTTTACAACACAATTAATCAATCATTATTTTTTAATAAGTACTTTTATATGCATACTTGTTTATAAATCCAAAAACCGCCCCTTTGGACAGCATTTTCACACAAACACCCTTTGCGCCAATATCATATACAAAATCGTCCCCACACCAATGGAGATAAACATATTTTTTCGCCATAGGTGTAGCCCCACGACCACCGCCCCTGCGATAAACTCCGCCATGCCGTGATATTGCCCCAACATATCCACGTTTTTATAGCAATACACCAC
This sequence comes from Moraxella equi, assembly GCF_002027555.1. Classification (GTDB taxonomy): domain Bacteria; phylum Pseudomonadota; class Gammaproteobacteria; order Pseudomonadales; family Moraxellaceae; genus Moraxella; species Moraxella equi. The sequence goes on along the minus strand of NZ_MXAP01000029.1, from coordinate 57,042 downwards.
AAGCAGTCCAAACACCGCGGACGGCAACGCCTTGCCCAAATATTGCACAAAATCAGGCACTTTTTTGTGAGCAGGAAACGCCCAAAACGCCACCCAACGGCACAGCTGAACAGCAACAATGGCAGTGGCAATGGTCAAAAGTTGTTCGTTTAGGGTCATTTTGCCACCTTATTGGTCAATTTGTCATGAAGTGCGGAGCGTCTAACAGTCAAATACACCAAAATCCCAAGCATGGCAGGGATTAAAAAATTACTCTTACCAAACACCACCAACGCCAAAACCGTCATGCCAATGCCAAGGAGCGAGCTTTCGTGCGTGGCCTCCCTACCCCATTGCTCCACAAAAATCACCAAAAACAGTGCTGTCATCGCAAATTCCGCCCCTTTCAAATCAAACGGCAATACCGCCCCCAGTGCCGACCCTGTTACCCAATAAATGTGCAAAAACAGCGTAACTAACACCATAAACCACGCCTTATCCACGCCTGCCTTGTCTGTGTCGGCGGTGTAGTTAATGGCAAAGCTCTCATCCACCATGCCTGCGATGAGATACCAGCGTTTCCACCCCGTAATGCCCCGAAACTTATCCAACATAGAAATGGCATAAAAAATCTGTCTGGCACTAATCATCGCCACAAGCAAAAACACCGATGACAGGTTAAATGCCATGATAAGTAGCCCCGCCACGATAAATTCCACCGACCCTGCAAAAATCAGCACCGCCATGATGATAGGATACCATGCCGAAAAGCCAAGCGAGTGCATATACACCCCATACGCCATGCCCAAAAACAAAAAGCCCGACAAAATGGGCAAGCTCTGGGTAAAGGCGTATTTGGCGGTGGTTTTAAAACAATAATCGGTGGTCATGGTGTGGGCAGGTTATAAAAAGAGAAATATTTTACTTGAAAAGACGACAACTTATCATGACAAATTATTATCCTTTAAAAAGCAAAAAGTTTGTAAAGTTTGTCATGCTAGGTTTGTACAAATCAAGCGATTTTGGCAAAATTATGTTAAAATAGCCTTTTATTATTTTGTAATTTTATGATGAAAACCTTATTATTTAGCCTAGCATTGGCACTCACCCTAACCGCATGCGGACAAAAAGGGGCGTTGTATCTACCCGAAAAATCGCCCACTCCAACACAAAACGAGCCTGTGGATATGCCTGTTAGCACCGATTCCAATGATTATTGACTTTATAAATTTTGATAAATGAAAAAGAGAATCCCATGAGTAAAGTTATCCCCCTATTAAACAAAGACGGCATTGAAAAAATGAAAGTGGCAGGACAGCTTGCCAGTGAAGTTTTGCAAATGCTAGATCCCCACGTCAAAGCAGGGGTGAGTACGGGCTTTTTGGACGATTTGGCGTATAAGCACATCACCGAAGTCCAAAACGCCATTCCCGCCTGCCTAAACTACAAAGGCTATCCTTACACCCTTTGCACCTCCATCAACCATGTGGTATGTCATGGTATGCCTGACCACGAGCGTATCTTAAAAGACGGCGACATCATCAACATTGACGTAACGGTCATCAAAGACGGCTATTATGGCGACACGTCCGCCATGTGGATTGTCGGCGAGGGTTCAGTCATGGCAAACCGCCTATGCAAAGTCGCCCAAGACGCTCTGTATGCTGGTATCAGCGTGGTCAAAAATGGGGCAAGACTTGGCGACATCGGGGCGGAGATTGAAAAGATTGTCCTGCCTGAGCGGTTCTCCATCGTGCGTGAGTTTTGTGGTCATGGCATTGGCACAGAGTTTCATTGTGAACCCCAAGTCCTACACTACGGCAAAGCAGGGACAGGCGTGGAGCTAAAAACCGGCATGGCTCTCACCATTGAGCCGATGATTAACCAAGGCGTATGGCAAACCAAAATCATGAAAGACGGTTGGACGGCTATCACCAAAGATAGGAAACTCTCCGCCCAATGGGAGCATACGCTCATCGTTACCGACAATGGCTGTATCATCACCACAGGGCGACCTGATGAGGATTTGAGCTGGGTGAAAAGCTAAAACCAAAACCCCGACATGGATTTTGTTGGGGTTTTTAGGGCGTGTTAAACATTGATAACATTTTATAAAACTAAGATGAAAATTTGACAATTTCAATCAATTTTTGCATGAAAAATGGCTAAATCTTGTGGCTCGAAGTCAAAAACTTGTCTGATAGAATAACTATCAGCCTCAAGTTTTTTTCTTGAAAAACGTGCGATTTTTCTCATTTTTCATGGCAAATACCAAAGGCAGGCACACCCTAACTTCCATTCCTTTTAACCTTTTAACACACCGTCAATTTAACACACTGCCATGACCCAAGCCAGCTTACCCCCCTTGCCCCCCTACACCCCTACCGCTTATAAGGCTTATCTAAATGAGCTAAATACCGATATTGATAGGCAGATTTGTGAGCAGGGCATACACGCCACACAGACGATAGACAGCCACATCGCTAGGCGAACGCAGGCGGTGGATGACATGCTTGTGAGTATGTTTGAAGCGTTATTTGGGACAGATAGCCAGCTTGGGTTATTTGCCATTGGTGGCTATGGGAGGGGAGAGCTGTTCCCAGCGTCAGATGTGGACATTTTGATACTAGGCGACGACACGGACAGCCATCAAGCCCAAATAGAAGCGTTCGTGGCAAGCCTGTGGGACATCGGCATAGAGCCTGCCATCTCGGTGCGGACAGTGAGCGATACGATGACTGCCGTCACCGAGCATACCGTGGCAACCGCTCTCTTAGAAGCCCGTTTTTTGGTCGGCAATGATACACTGGCTGACGTGCCAACCCTTGCCGTCAAAGGAGCATGGACTGCTAAAACCTTTTTTAGTGCTAAGATGAGCGAATCCAAAGCCCGCTATCTTGCCCATAACGCCACCGAATACAACTTAGAGCCGAACATCAAGACCGCCCCTGGTACACTAAGAGATTTGCACATTATTTTGTGGCTTGGTAAGTTTTATTTTGACGGGGTGCGGGACTTTCATGATTTGGTTGAAGTGGGCTTTTTAAGCCCTGACAAATACGCTACCTTGGAGTCTGCCAAACGCTTTTTATGGTGCCTACGTCATCATCTACACACCCATGTCGCACGCCATGACGACCGCCTGCTCTTTGACCGTCAGCGTGCCATCGCTGTTAGCATGGGGCTGGCACATGCCGATGATGACAACCGCCAAATCACGCACGCCTTAGAGCGACTCATGCGAACCTACTATCGCCATGCGATGACCACCGCCAGTCTCTCCGAGCTTTTGTGTGCGTATTTTAATGAAAACCATCTAAACCCTGAGTTTATCACCACGCCCATTGATGAGCATTTTTATGCCATCACCGAACAGGCAACCCCCATTGACTCATCCCTACACCAAGACGGATTGGCAAAGGACGTACTCATCAAGCAGGGCAAACTACCAAGCCACGACCCCAAGATTGCCGCGCATGACCCACACGCCTTTGACAAGAATCCCGCCCTACTACTTCGCATCTTTTTGGTCATGGGACAACAAGGCATTAAAAAAATCAGTGCCAACACCCTGCGTGCCATCTACCTTGCCACGCCACTCATTGATGATGACTACCGCCAGCATCCTACCCATCAAGCCCTATTTTTGGCAAACCTACAAGAACCCAACTACCTATTTCATCGCCTACGCCTGATGAAACGTTTTGGCGTGTTAGGCTCATACCTGCCTGCCTTCGGGCAAATCATGGGGCTTATGCAGTATGATTTGTTTCACCGCTACACCGTGGACGCTCATACCCTGCTACTCATTCGCATTTTGCACCGCTTGACGGATGTGGATAACGAGATTTATCAGCAAAAATTTGACCTAGTCAGTCAGATTTATAAACAAATCCACCGCAAAGACATACTGGTCATCGTCGCCTTATTTCATGACATCGCCAAAGGACGTGGGGGCGACCACAGCGAACTCGGGGCGATTGATGTGTATGAATTTTGTACATCGCACGGCATGACCGAGAGCAACAGTCAGTTTGCGTCATGGCTCGTGCGTGAACATCTGACCATGTCGCTCACCGCCCAAAAGCAGGACATCTCCGACCCTGATGTCATTGCTCGCTTTGCCCATTTTGTCGGCAGTGTCAGCAGGCTAAACCACCTGTATGTACTGACCGTTGCCGACATGAACGCCACCAACAGCGAGCTATGGAACTCATGGCGAGCCAGTCTGTTAAAACAGCTTTATATCAGCACCAGACGAGTGCTAAACCTTGGCATGGGTGTCGTGGACAAAGACGTCTATATCACCGGTCGCAAAAGCAAAGCCCAAGCCCTACTGACCGACATCAACCCCACCACCTTGCACGCCCTATGGGATGAGCTGGGCGATGAGTATTTTTTAAAACACAAAAAACTTGACATCGCATGGCAAAGCCGTGTCATCTTAGAACAAAAATCCGCCATTCAAGACGCTCGCCCCATCATCGCCATTCGCCCCCACACCGATTTGGCATTGGACGCCATTCAGCTATTTATCTGCACCCCCGACCGTGATGATTTGTTCGCCATCAGCGTGTGCGTGCTTGACCGTTTTGGCTTGTCGGTGCTGGATGCGACTATCGTCAGCGCCACCATCGATGGCGTGCCGTCCGCCCTGGACAGCTATGTACTCATTGACCGCTTTGCCACACGAGATGAGCATGGCACGCTCATGAGTGATTTTCTGACCGCCAGTGACAGACGGGACGAGCTTGTGAGCGAACTTAGCCAAGCACTCACAGGAGATGCCCCTAAGTGTCAGATAGCCAGTGCCAGTTTTGGTTTTAACTTGACCTTAAAACACTTTAACGTCCCCACGCAGGTACACATCGAACGTGCCGCCCCCTTTGCCCATCAAGGTCATCACGCCCTATCACTCATCACCAAAGACCGCCCTGCCCTACTTGCCAAAATCGGGCAAGTCTTCTCAAAGCTCGGCGTGGCGGTACATGGGGCGAGAATCACCACCCTAGGCGAGCGTGCCGAAGACATCTTTTATCTGTCTGACAAAGACGGCAGTTTGCTTGATGATGATAAAATTGAGTCACTCAAAGTGGCTTTGATTGAAATTTTACAATAAGTCAAGTACAATAAATCCGTTTTTCCATTCATTGCTTTTACTCATTTGGAATCATTCATGAACACTTCTTTTTTTACCCCATCCACTTCTCGCCCAAAGCTTGCCCTATGCCTTGCCCTATCCGTTTTTGCCACGACAGGCGTCAACGCAGAAGACAACGTCGATTCGGACGATTACGCACTCTTCGACTTATCAGAAGACATCGACGCCTGCGAAGATGACACCAAACTGCCGACAGGTTTTAGCTACAAAGAGTACACCAGCGACTGTCAGTACAACGAAAACATGACCGTCATCACCGATGGCACGGTGTATGGCTTTGCCAACAAAGACGGCAAGGTCATCATCCGCCCCACCTTTGAAGACGCTCACGACTTTGATGAAGGGCTTGCCTTGGTCAAACAGCAAGGCAAATACGGCTACATCAACCCCAAAGGCAACATCGTCATCCGTCCTGCCTTTGAAGACGCATGGGGCTTTTGGGAAGGGCGTGCCAAAATCGCCCAAAACGGCAAATACGGCTTTATTGACAAAAAAGGCAACATCGTCATCAAACCCAGCTTTGATGAGACAGGCAACTGGTTTGAGCAGGGCTTAGTGTCAGTCAAAATCAATGACAAATGGGGCTTTATGGACAAAAACGGTCAAACCAAAATCGCCCCCACCTACGACCATGTCGAAGATTTTAGCGAGCAGTTGGCTTTGGTTGCCAAAGACACGGGCAAAACCGACAACGATGGCGACCCCATTTGGCAATATGGCTACATCGACACCAAAGGCAAAATCGCCCTACCCATCAAATACGATTATGCCAGCAGTTTTACCGAAGGCTCTGCGATGGTCATTGCCGATGATGAGATTTATTTTATCAATAAAAAAGGCGAACGAGTCGAGCCTGAATTATAAGACTGTTTTTGTAAAATGGGTAAGATAAACACTTGCCCATTTTCTTTTTGATTTGACAAATCGTTTTTTGTAATTAATATGGCAACTCTTTTCTAATCAACGCCGAATATTCTTGCGATGAAATACTACCACGATTACCCAGATGAGCCACTTTGGGATTGGCAAAGGCACTCTTTTTCCAAACGGTCAAATCATGCTTATTATCAATCACCTCTTTATCATACAAATAATCCGCCAATCTGCCCGAAACAATAATGCGATAATCCATCGGTACATCATCAATCTGACTTGCCATTTTATAAACAACCGTTGTACAGTTACTAAATAGCGAATGATAAAATTTGGGCGTGTCATTTAAGCGATGACCATAATCCAAATAGGTCAAAAACAGATTTTTTATTTTCTCTTTATCATACAAAACAGGATAAACGGACACCTGCTCATCTCTGATATTGGTGCGAGTATAAATCAAATCCCGCTCATCCCCTGCAATGATGGACAAATCATACATTCTAAAAAATCCGCCAATCGTTGAAAACTCCTCGCCAATCTCTTTTCTTGTTTCCACCGAAAAAACAAGCCTGTCAGTATTACCTGCCCCATCATCAAAGCCAAACGACACCATAATATGGGCAATCTTGTCATTACCCCATGTCGTGCTAATCATATCAAGGCTTGATAGGTGATTGAGATTATAAGTGCGAGTATCCCAACGCTCGGTATAAGTATCGCCATGCCAATCAAAATCACGCACGTTATTTATGGTAATGATGTTATTATTTTGGGTATAAGTGAATTGATGACGAAATTCATCTTGCCATACTCTGTCATTGCTAGGCTTCATGCTAAAAAACCAAGCAAACACAATACCAACAACCAATCCAAAAATGCGTATAGAATAATAACTCAATTTATCAATAATCAGCGGATTGGCAAATTTATTAATATAACCATCAGGTAAAATTGCAATGATGGATAATAATAAAATAAAGCCAATGATAATATACGTTAATTTACCCAAAGGCATATGCACCCACAATGCCAAACACGTCCATATCGCCAATAAAATAATCATAAAAACATATAACATAAAAAGTTTGGTCATGGTTTGTCCTTAACATTTGTTATAAAATGGCTGTGGCAAATAGTAAAATTAAGCGGAGTTATGAGATGATAATAAAAACGAGATATTGCTATCATACCCCAAATTTGCTAAACTTGCATTTATTTTATTTGGAAAATTATCATGATAAAAACCCAAGCCATCGCTGATTTCACCCCCAGTGACAACCTAACCATTTGGGACGTGCGAGATACTGACAGTTATCAGGCAGGGCATATCGCCCATGCCATCAATGTGCCGATTGAGTATATCAATGCCGAGACACTCGCCCAGACCACAAGCGACATTTATGTGTTGTGTGGCGGTGGCACCAAGGCAGGACGTGCGTGTGAGCTGTTAGAGAGCCTTGACCCGAGCCGTACTTACGTCCATCTGACAGGTGGCACTCGTGGAGCCAAGGCATTAGGCTGGACACTCATTGAGAATTGATTTATTAAAAAATATTAAAAATCAATATCTTACAAAAATTTTTAAAATTTTTTAAAATAAATGATTGACACCGCCCAAAATTACGCTATAATACGCACCACTAACAGCGATGACACATCGCAAATTGGTAAATCGGGGCGTAGCGCAGCTTGGTAGCGCATCTGCTTTGGGAGCAGAGGGTCGGGGGTTCAAATCCCTCCGCCCCGACCATTTAAGGCCTGTTTGGGCTTTTTTTGTTAGTATCGTAAGTTGAGCGCCTGTAGCTCAGTTGGATAGAGCATCCGCCTTCTAAGCGGGTGGTCGCAGGTTCGAATCCTGCCAGGCGCGCCATTTGCCTGATTATGAATGGCACATCTCATTATGGTGGGTATAGCTCAGTTGGTAGAGCCCCGGATTGTGATTCCGGTTGTCGTGGGTTCAAGTCCCATTACTCACCCCATATTGAAAACCACCCAATTGGGTGGTTTTTTACATCTCACCTTTTTGTTTTTCGCCCATACCCATCTAATAAAAAGGGCGTGTTCAGCACGTCTCTACATCTACATATTATTAAATTTATGACAACTTTAAAAGCTCTTTGGTCGCACCTGTCTTTACTTATCTTAAATGACTGACTTCATCCACCAAGTCATCAAGCAGGACATCAAAAATATCATCGCCTGACAGCTGTTCTAATGGTTTATCGGGCTTATGAGTGGATTTTGGTAGTGCTTGCGTTTGTGTCTGCTCTGTCAATGTTTGGTTGGTTTGATTATTTTGGTTGGTTTGATTGCTCTGCACAGCATTATCCATCACGTCGCCATTTTTACTAGCCTTGTTATCCATAGCAGATTGTTGGACGGTGCTAGCACTTACCTGTGGTTTTACCTCCACTTCTTGCTGTGGCTTTTGACCTGCTATTGGCTCAGGCGGATTTTGCACGTCCTTGTCGCTAACATCTCTGGCGTCTTTGGCATGCCAAAAGCTGTAGCGATTAACCGTCCACCACGCCAAAAACCTACTGGCGGTAATGCTGTGTAGCTCATCAGGCAGTTTTACCACGTTTAAGCCTAGCTCTTGCCAAGCACACTCATCCGTCTCACCCTGCTCGCACGACTCCTTTGCCACAAAAATCTCATCTAACAAGCCATCATACACCGCTCGCCTATCCCACGCTTTTTGGGTCAGGTTCATGCGTGTGAGCTGATAAAACACGCCATCATGCCAAATGACATAACTGCGGTGTTTGGGGTGAACAAAAATCACATCTATCATTCTGTTGGCATTGCGACTGGTTGGATTTTTCATGGCAGGAACATTAAAAAGGGCTTATTTCTATTTTATCAAATTTTTTCATTATTTTAGCAAAATTCTCCCAAAATCCACCCAAAATATCCCTTGCATTCATGGGGGATTTTGCTATACTGTTACTAGATTTATAAACTAAGCGGTATCCTTTTCACACCTTTATTAAGGAGCTTGCCATGTATCAGCACGTGTTACTTGTTACCGACTTAAATGACGACACCGACATTGTCGCCAGTAAAGCCAAATGGATTTTGGATTCATCACCATCTGCTCAGCTGTCTGTGTTACATGTGGTCGAAGAGACCATGCTCGGCTTTGGCTATGAGCTAATCCCTGCATCTGCCCTGCACGAAGAGATAGACGATGAGCGTTGCCAAGTGGCTCGCACTCGTCTTGCCGAGGTGTTGGCACGCAATAACCTACACGCCCACAACGCCAAGATCAAAACCGCCATCTCAGGACGTAAAGGCATCGTGGATTACTGCAACACCCACGCCATTGACTTAGTCGTCATTGGTCGCCATAAGCGTACAGGGCTATCAGCATGGTTGGCAGGGGCAACCGCCGACAGCATTTTACCTGATGTGGACGCTGATTTACTCGTGGTGCAGTTGGGCTCAATTGATTAAACTATATCAAAATATTTATCAATAAGGGCAAAATTCAGGTTTGCCCTTATTTTTTGTGCCATTTTTAAAAATGCTTATTCATCCAAATTTTCTACAACCCCTTTAAAACGCCATTTTCCCATTATCACTTTTTTGGGTTTATTTTTCAGCTTTTTCCCATAAAACTTGACAAAATCCCCCCAACCCTTAAAATAGTAGCTTTATCACAACCAGCCAACCGCCATGACCAACACCCCCCAAACTCTCACCCTTATCCAGCCAGACGACTGGCACATTCATCTAAGAGACAATGACGCCCTTGCCACGACCGTACCGCACGCAGCCAAGAGTTTTAACCGTGTCATCTGTATGCCAAACCTAGTCCCGCCCGTCAAAACGACCGAACAAGCGACCCTCTACCGTGAGCGGATTTTGACCGCCCTTGACAAAGCGGATATTCCAAGCCAGCGTAAGGCTGAGTTTGACCCACGCATGGTCTTATACTTGACCGACCACACCACAGCCGATGAGATTGCCCGTGCCAAAGCGTCAGGCGTGGTGTCAGCCGTCAAGCTCTATCCTGCGGGGGCGACCACCAATTCGTCAGACGGCGTTACCGACATTTTGGGGCGGGCGGACGTGTTTGAAAGTATGCAAAAACACGGCATTCCGCTCCTTGTACATGGTGAAGTTACGCATCATGACGTAGACATTTTTGACCGTGAAAAGCGGTTTTTGGATGAGATTTTGTCTGTGATTGTCAAAAATTTCCCCGAACTTCGCATTGTGATGGAACACATCACCACTGCTGACGCTGCCGACTTTTGCCTTGCCCAAGCGGACAACGTTGGTGCAACCATCACGCCCCAACACCTGCTGTTTAACCGCAATCATATGCTGGTGGGCGGTGTCAAGCCCCATTATTATTGTCTGCCGATTTTAAAGCGAGCCGACCACCAAAAACGCCTGTTGGAAGTCGCCACGAGCGGTAATCCCAAATTTTTCTTAGGCACGGATTCTGCCCCCCACGCCACCCACACCAAAGAGTCTGCCTGTGGTTGTGCAGGGTGCTACTCCGCCCCCCACGCCTTGCCCCTGTATGCCACCGCTTTTGAAAGCGTGAATGCTCTTGATAAACTTGAAAATTTTGCAAGCCGTTTTGGGGCAAGATTCTACGGCTTGCCTGTCAATCAAAGCACCATTACTTTGGTCAAAAAAGAGCAAGCCATTCCCGACAATTACCCCTACCTTGGCGACAAAAGCCTAACCCCACTTTTGGCAGGGCAACCCTTAGCGTGGTCAATCCAATGAGCGACAAAGAAAAATCCCCCCTTGCCAAACGCTTTCGGGGTTTTATGCCTGTCGTTGTGGACGTGGAGACGGCAGGGTTTAATGCCCAAACGGACGCTTTGCTTGAAATCGCCTGCATTCCCATTTTGATGAATGATGACGGCAAACTTTATCAAGGCGAACCGCTAAACGCCCACATTGAGCCGTTTGTGGGGGCAAATTTGGAACCGTCCGCCCTAGAATTTACAGGCATTAACCCCGATAGCCCCTTTCGCAAAGCCATCGCCCAAGACGAAAAAAAGGCAATCCGCCAGATTTTTAAATCCCTAAAAGAGACCAAAAACGCTCACGGCTGTCGCCAGTGTATTTTGGTGGGGCATAATGCTCATTTTGATTTGGGTTTTTTAAATGCCTTGATTGCCCGCACCAATTCAAAAAATCAGTCGCCCTTTCACGCATTTAGTGTGCTGGACACGGCAAGCCTATCCGCCCTTGCTTATGGGCATACGGTGCTTGCCAAAACTTGCCTGATGGCGGGGATTGAATTTGATAATAGCCACGCCCATTCGGCACTTTACGACACCCAAAAAACGGCCGAGCTGTTTTGTCAGATTTTTAATGAAATGGACATGCTTGACATTAAGGGCGAGTGAAATTTATTTAAAATCAAAACCTTACCAATTTAATATTTTTAACTTTAATAAGGAAAAACCATGCCGTCATTTGACATCGTTTCAGAATTAAACGTCCAAGAAGTGCGTAACGCCATTGGCAACACCGACAAAGAAATTGCCACACGTTTTGACTTTAAAGGTAGTGATATCACGGTAGAGCTAAACGACAAAGCCAAAACCGTAACCATTACCTGCGACAACGAACTGCAAGCCGACAACGTCTATGCCATTTTTGAAAAACAGCTCATCAAGCGTGGCGTGGATTTGCAAAGCCTAGACCCACAGGACAAAGCCCAATCAGGCAAACACACTAAGCAAGTCATCAACCTAAAAGACGGATTAGACAGCGACACTGCCAAAAAAATCAGCAAGGCAATCAAAGAGAGCGATTTGAAAGTCTCGGCAAGCATTCAAGGCGATAAAATCCGTGTGTCCGACAAGAAAAAGGACAATTTGCAAGCGTGTATGGCGTTTTTAAAAGAAAAATCGTTTGGCGTGCCACTGCAATTTAACAATTTTAAAGATTGATAATTTTAAAAATTTGTTAAAATTCATCAAGTTATAAACTTTATTAAATTTTTTAAAAATCTTGCTTGACGGACAAAAATAATCTGCTATAATAGCCCCACTTTTGAGAGACACGGTGAAAGCGTTCAAAAGTTGGTAAAGCGATTATCGCTAAATTAGCAAGTAATCAGTTTTACGTCCTTGTGCTCCATTCGTCTAGAGGTCTAGGACACCGCCCTTTCACGGCGGTAACAGGGGTTCGAATCCCCTATGGAGTGCCAATATTTTAAATCCCCAAGTCATCACTTGGGGATTTTATTTTATCCAGTCATTCATTGTTCACTAAAAACACCTTTTAAATTTGCAAAATTACAACAACATTGTCTCTTGTAAATTTGCTATAATTTGCCATTTCCATTTATTCATCAACGCTCTTCATGCCAAAACAAAAGCTCAAAAACTGGCTCCCCACTCCCGAAAAATTGCGTGAAAACCGCATCGTAAGCCTGTTCGCTCCATTTTTGGCTGACCCACGTCTATGGCAGTTAAACCGCAACGCCCTAACCCGAGCGGTGTATGTGGGCGTGCTGTGTGCCTTTTTCCCCCTACCTGGTCAGATGCCCCTTGCCCTGATTGGGGCGTTAATCTTTCGTGCCAATGTGCCGATGAGTGTCGCCTTGACATGGATTACCAACCCTTTGACGACCATTCCGATTTTTTGGTTGGCGTATTCGGTCGGGGCAATACTACTGGGCGAGCCTGTCATTGGCATTCGAGGCATGGGGCTGATTGTGTCGGACTTGACACTATGGGTAACTGGCAACGGTGGCAATCCTTTTGAGATGCACTCGGTGTTTTCCTTTAAGGCGTTTGCGTGGGGACTGCTGGTGTGTGGCATGATTACCAGTGTCGTGCTGGGCATTGCCTTTCGCATATTTTGGCAGTATCGTATCGCCAATGATTGGCAAAAAAGACAAGGCTACAACGCAACCGCCCCCAAATTTCGCACCCAAAAAGGACATAAAGCCAGAGAACAGGCGAAAAATGTCGGCTCTGATGATTTTTCTATTTAAGCATTTTTTTAATCAACGCTTTACATCATTACACCCAACGCCCAAGGGTTGCATTGACCGCACTCTCAGTTCGCAAAATCCGCTCGCCAAGCGACACCGCACGCACGCCCACACTTGCCAAAAGCTCAATCTCATAAGGCACAAAGCCCCCTTCTGCTCCGATGATTATCATATCAGGCAGGGGGTTTTTATGGATAAACTCCTTAAAACTGGTATCAGCATAAGGGTGAAAGACGAGGGCGGATTTGTTATTTATCAAGCTAGGTAATATATCCTGCACAAAGGGCTTAAAGCGTTTGGCAAAGGTGATGGTAGGTGGCACGCTATCCACACCCTGCTGTAGCCCTTCTAAGACAAACTCATCAAGGCGAGTAAGCAGGGGCGAGCCCCAATAGCTTTTGTCGGTGCGAACAGAATTGATAAGAATAATATGATGAACCCCAAACGCCGTCATATCCATAATAAGCCGTCTTAGCACCTTAGGACGTGGCAAGGCGAGTATGACGGTTACGCCGAGTTTGGGCGGTGGGTTGGTGTCTAGGCGGACATTTTCCAAAAGGCAATGCGTGTCATCTATATGAGCAATTCGCCCCACGCCCATTTTGTCGCCCAATTTGCCGATTTTTAGGGTGTCGCCAACGCTTGCCTTTAACACCGTTTTGATGTGGTTAAGCTGTTCGGCATTGTCAATCGTGGCGGTGGTATCGTCAAAGGCGGACGGGGGCAGGATAATGACATTCATAACAATTTCCTTATCATATCAAATTGCACCTTATCCGCCCCTGCCCGCTCTTGTACCAGTCTTTGACCGCTCTCGCCTGCTTCTTTGGCAAGAATAGGATTATCAAACCATGCTTTGATATTATCATACAGTCCGTCATCATCGCTTTGCATGAGTACGCCCACATCGGCAAAATCACGCACTATCTCGGCACAGTTTTTGACATACCGCCCCATGATGACAGGCGTGGCAAGGCTCACAGGCTCAATGGGGTTATGACCGCCCTTATCCACAAACGAACCGCCCACCACCGCCACATCGGACAACTCATACCATATCATCAGCTCGCCCATGCTATCCGCCAGATACACCTGCGTACTATCGGCTATCGGCTCGCCTAGGCTGCGTCTGTGATAGGTAAACTGTGTGCAAAGGCTTGCAACCTCATCAAAGCGTTCGGGGTGGCGTGGCACTAGAATAAGCAGTAGATTGGGGAAAACAGCAAGCAGTCGCTTGTGTGTATCCAACGCCAATCGCTCCTCGCCCTCGTGCGTGCTTGCCATGACCCAAATGGGACGGTTTTTGACAAAATCGATAGAGTCGGTAAGATTATTAAAGTTATCAAGGGTTTGGGCTTTGCCAATCTGACCGCTCCATTTTAGAGAATACGCCTGCTTGACTTTATCTGGATTTGCCCCAAGTGCGATGAAGTTATGATAACTTTGCTCATCTTGGGCGATGATAAGGGATAAATTTGCCATCATGCTTTGGCTAAGCCCTTTGAATTTAGCATAGCTATCAAAGGAGTTTTGGGTAAGGCGGGCATTTGCCATGACGCTCGCTATGCCCCGCTTTGCCAATACCGATAAGGTATTTGCCCACAGTTCGGTCTCAACAAATACCGCCATCAAAGGGCGGATGTGTGCCAAAAACCGTCCCAATGCCGCCACATCATCAACAGGGACAAAGCTGTGCTGTACCGATTTGCCCAGTTCATCTTTAAAAAGCACCTTAGCACGGTTAAATCCCGTCTGCGTGGTACTCGTTATCCACAGATGATAGCCATCGGACAGCATACGTCTAAGTAGCGGATAGGCGGTGTTTAGCTCGCCCAAAGACACGGCATGACACCAAATGACGGGCTTATCATGACTAATAGGCAAATAGCCCTGTCCGAACCGCTCGGCAATCTCACGCTCATAATGGGGCAAAGTATCCTTTTTGTGTGCCAAAAACAAGCGATAAAGCGGTTTTAGGGCGGTAATGGCAAGGCGATAATATAAGGGCGGACGCATGTTAGGACATCATACTTAGCAAGATAAATAACAATACCGCCCCTACGCCCACAGCGATGAACAGCATGCCATAACGCTTGTCCGAGACCATCTCGGTGCGGTAGTCACTTTTTAGAAGTTCCACTTGATTCATGTAAGCACAGACCTTTTTGGCTTCGGGATGTCCGCCATCGGCTGATTTGCGAAGCCAATGCTCGCCCATGCTCACGTCCATCGCCATACCGCCATCATTGGGGGCAAAGCCTTGATAATACAGACGGCTAAGCAGTTTTTGGGCTCGGATATCGCCCATCTCGGCAGAGCGTTTGGTGAGCATGACCGCTTTATTGATGTCCACGCCCACGCCACGCCCACCAAAATAGTACAGGGCTAGGCGAAGCATGGCAGACGGATTGCCCTGCTTGACCAGTCCCACCAGTAAGGCAATTGCCTGTTTGCGTGCCTGCACCTGCTTATCATTAAACACAATCTCATCCATCTGCTTGCCTTCGGCGATTTTGGCATCGATAAAAGCATCAAATTTGGTCAGTACTGCTGTCGCCTTTTGGTACTCACTCACGGCATCGCTTGGGGTGTTGATATTAAGCAAATCTTGGTACGCTTCATCAAAGAGCTTGGGCGTGTGCGACGCTCTCGCCCTTTGCTTATAGGCGGAAGGGGGTAAGTTTGTGGCATTGGATTGGTGCGGACTTTTGGTTTGATGTGGTGTGTTTGGGCTTACAACATGAGCTTGACTGGCAGACTTGGCAGGTTGTAAGGTTTGCATATCTTGCACAACTGGGGCTGGGCTGTGACTGATTGGTTGTCCATCCACCATGACTTGATTAAAACTTGTTAAATCATCTTGCCCATCGTTTGTCAAAGGGTTTATTGAATGATTTTGCAAGTCGTTATTTAAATTATTTTGCCCATTATCTTGCAAACCATTTTGTGAGCCATTTTGCAAGTCATTTTGCAAACCATCTTGCAAACTATTTTTTAAAACAGCCTGCTCATCTTGCTCATCAAACGCTTGCACTGACTTATCTACTTGCGTTAAAAACAGCGGTTGCTCGCTAAATAACTGCTTAGCTCTGTCATCGGCAGTTGGGTCGTGTTGCAACTGTTTAAAACGACTGATAAAATCATGCACCGCCCAATACAGACTGTCTTCTGCCACGCCCACGCCTTGCCCATTATCATCAAGACCTGCCACAAAGGTGCGGTCAATCGTGCCAAACAGCCTTGCCCCGATGACAGGCAGGATAAAAAACCTATCCGCCACCGCTTGTCCTGCCTGCCCCACGCCTTGGCACAATACGCCCATGCCATAATAAAAGCCCTGCAACTGCTCATCTGTCATCTGACTTTGGGGGTCTGCCCCCATCTGCGAGAACAGGCGAGCATAGACACGGCTAAACCCTTGGGCGGTGTAGATATTCACGGTAGGCTTAACCACTGACTGGGCAAGCTCTTGCTTTATCACCTGCACGACATAATACACCAAGATGATGATGAGCCGAGCAAAGTCATCATGAGATAGCACACGAGCTTCGCTCACACTCTTGCCTGCCAAGTCTGATTTGACCGCTGATAAAAACACATCCAGCAGTTTAAGACTGT
This sequence comes from Moraxella equi, assembly GCF_002027555.1. Classification (GTDB taxonomy): domain Bacteria; phylum Pseudomonadota; class Gammaproteobacteria; order Pseudomonadales; family Moraxellaceae; genus Moraxella; species Moraxella equi. Next base: position 40,429 of record NZ_MXAP01000029.1, on the reverse strand, counting down.
CCAAATCCGCCTTGAATGCCGTCTGCTGAGCGATGAGTGTAGACAGTCGCTGATGATAGGCAAAGCGTTTGCCCGTCACACTCATGCCCTGCCACAGCTCATGCACTTCTTTATCAAATTCAAACCACACAAATGGGGTGACACTCATGCTTTATCCCCGAGCATATTATTTAAAAATTCAAGCACGTTTTTGGAGCTTGCTTTTTGCTGTAAGGCGATAAGCTCCGACTTGACCATCTCTTTATCATCGCCCGATAGCGTGTACCAGCGAGCCAGAGCGGACAAGGAGCGAGACGCTAGCACAGGATTGATCACGTCTAGGCGAGCCACTGCCGACAGATACAGAGAAATGCCGTCTTTTGTCCATAGTTGAGTGGGTTTGCTTGCCAATCCGCCAAGCGTGGTACGCACACGGTTTGGCGTTTGCCAATCATAATCCGATCGCTCCATAAGAGCCTTGATAAACGCCACATCACGGCTGTCCGCCCCTGCTTGCACGCTAAACCATGAGTCAATGACAAGGTCGTTATCATGATATTCTTCATAAAACTGAGCGGTATAATCGTCTGCATTGGGCAAGCCGAACTCAATCATCGCCCCCAATGCTCCGAGCTGTTCACTCATGCAAGTGGCGTTGGTGTACTGGCGTTCGGTGCGTTCGGTCATGTCAAGTTTGGCGGTCAGTGCTAGATTGAGTAACACATTTCTAAGAAGTCGCACCCCACGAGCGTCAGGCGTGTCTTGATACGGCACGATAGGCAGAGCGTCATACCACACTTGTACATGGTCGGCTAGGGCGTGGGCGATTTGCTCTTTTAGGGCGGTGCGTGTCGCCTTGACCGCTTGTGGGTCATAGTCCTTATCGTACGCCACCGCAAGCTCGCTTTCGCTTGGCATATCAAACAGGCGAGCGGTCAGCATGGGGTCTTTGTGCATGAGCGTTGGCACGATACGTTTTAGGGTGTCAGTTAGCAAGGCGACATTGTCCGATTTGCCAAACAATAATCTACCCACCAACGTCTGCACCGCTTGCCATTGGTTAAAGCCTTCGTTTTCAAATTGTACGATTTTTACCAAATCTTCATCGGTATAATCAAATTCTAGCTTGACAGGAGCGGAAAAATTACGCAGTACCGACACCACAGGACGCACCCCGCCCAAATCCAATCCGTCAAAACCAAACGTATCGCTGTCTTTGGTCAAAAGTAGCAACTCTTGGGCGAGTAGCTCCCCACTCTCCCCATGAAAAATCGCCACATCTATCGGTATGGGCAAGGCTTTTGGCTCATCAAATCCTGCCACATGGCGAGTTTGTTGGCTAAATGTCAGTTTGACACTGTCGCCCGCCACGTCAAATCCGCCCGTCAGCACAGGCGTGCCTGCCTGAGTGTACCACGCCAAAAAGTCAAGCACACGGCCATCGCCCACACTCATCGCCGACAGGAAGTCTTCAATAGTAACGGCTTGACCGTCATAGCGAGCAAAATATTCGTCCGTGCCTTGGCGGAATTCGTCCTTGCCAAGCAAGGTCGCTATCATACGCACAATCTCCGCCCCTTTTTCATAGACGGTAACGGTGTAGCAGTTGTTAATCTCCACAAAACTGTCAGGACGCACAGGGTGAGCCAGCACGCCTGCGTCTTCTTTGAACTGATGAGCCTTTAAAAAACCCACGTCATCAATGCGTTGCACCGCAGGCGAGCGATGACTTGCCGAAAAACTTTGGTCTCTAAATACGGTAAAGCCCTCTTTTAGGCACAGCTGAAACCAATCACGGCAGGTAATGCGGTTGCCCGTCCAGTTGTGAAAATATTCGTGGGCAATGACCGCTTTGACATGAAAGCTCCGCTCATCAGTCGTGGTTTTTGGGCTAGACAGCACGCAAGACGTGTTAAAGATATTTAAGCCCTTATTTTCCATTGCCCCCATGTTAAATTGCCCTGTGGCGACAATCATATAACGATCAAGGTCATACGCCCGCCCGTAATGCTCTTCGTCCCACGCCATGGCGTCTTTTAGGGCGGTCATGGCAACGTGGCATTTGTCAATGTCGGCAGGCACGGCGTAGATTTCTAGGAGTACTTCACGCCCCTCACTGGTCGTGTAGTGGTCGCTTATCACCGCCAAATCCGCCACCACGCACGCAAACAGATAGCTTGGCTTTTTGGTGGGGTCATGCCAGACGGCAAAATGTCTGTCATCGCCCACGTCGCCTTTTTCTATCAAATTACCATTGGCAAGTAGCACAGGAAAACGCTTGTCCGCTTCTACCCTTGTGGTGTATTCGGTCAAAACATCAGGGCGGTCAGGGAAAAAGGTGATTTTACGAAAGCCCTCTGGTTCGCATTGGGTAACGAACATCAGCTCATCGCCCGTACCCGACTGGTACAAACCCTCTAAGGCGGTGTTGGTTTGGGGCGTGATTTTTACGTCAATGGCGACTTTGGCGACATCGGGGGCGTTGTGAATGGTTAGGCTCTCGTCATCTAAGGCATAATCATCAGCCGTTAGCACTTTGTCATTGATGCTAATATTTAAAAGTTCAAGCTCACGCCCTAGCAGGACAAGTTTGCCGTCATGCTCACGGCTCATGTTTAGCACGCTAGATACGGTGGCGTGGTCATCAAACACTTTAATGTCTAGGTAAATATCATCCACACGATAAGTCGGTGGCGTGTAGTCTTTTAGGTAGATTTTTTGGGGGTCTTTATTGCTACTGGTCATGGTTTTTCCTAGCTTAGGTTTGGATTTAAATTGATAAATTAACACGCCATACTATCAAATTTTTACCATGAAAAAAAGACCGTCTCACCCCCAAAATCACCAATATGGTCATTTATTTTGCCAACGCTTATCAAAAACCCCAAAAACAGCCAATTTTTCCGCCCAAATACCCCAAAAACAACCCTAAAATGACTTGCTAAGCCCATCAAATTTTGTCATTATAGAGCATGATTTTCTCACATGATTTTGCAAATTGTCATTAAGTAGCAAACTGTGGTAAAATGGTACAATCGTCAAAATGGTTTTATAATTCTTCAATTAAGGAGCGTTTATGCTTACTTCTAAAATCTCAAAAGCCCTAGTGTTAGCTTTGACTGCCAGCACCCTTATGGTGACAGGCTGTGCCAGCAAAAAGCCAAAATCACAAGTAGTCGTTGCCCCCCTAGGTGGTTACGGTACGAGCGGTGGCTATACTGGTGGTGCTTTGGTCAATAACTCAGATGCCATCCAAAACGCCGCTCGCAACATGCAAGGCGTGGTGCATTTTGACTTTGACTCTGACGCCATCCGTGCCGACGCTGCTGCCATCTTAGACCAACAAGCCCAATTCTTGAACACTAATCAAGGTGCACGCGTGCAAATCGCAGGTCATACCGATGAGCGTGGCACTCGTGAATATAACATGAGCTTGGGCGAGCGTCGTGCCGCTGCTGTACGTAGCTATCTTGCCAGCAAAGGCGTAAACACTGCCAATGTAGAGATTCTAAGTTTTGGTGAGGAGCAACCTGTCGCCACAGGCTCAAACGAAGCATCATGGGCTCAAAACCGCCGTGCCGAGCTAAGCTACTAATTCAATCAGCTTTATAAAATAAACCCAAATCTTGTGATTTGGGTTTATTTTTGCTACCTCAACCAATTGTAAACCAAAAAACAGCCCCATAAAAGAGCTGTTTTTATCATCGTTAGATTAGAAACGGTAAGTTGCACCAACTTTAACGATTGGGTACCAAGTAGGGTTATTATCTCTGATGGTACGCTCTAAGTCTGCTTGTAAATCCTCTCTTGATTTACCGTCAGAAACGTTAGCTTCGGTTAAGTCAACGTCAGTCTTCCACTTACCAGTATAAGCAGCACCGACCTCACCAAAGAATCCGACACGGCTATTGCTGTTAATATTTGGCTTAACACCCAAAGTTAAATAAGGAGCCAGAGCATTGCCTGATTCTGCTTTTACTTTGATATTGCCATCAACATTGTAGGTTTGACCATCGATTTGAATGGCTGCTTTACCCTGCTCAGAAGTTAAAGTTGCATCAAGTTCATTGTCTTGAAAGATAACGCCTGTACCCACAGTAAAGCGATTTTTCCAAGGGCGTAGGTTAACACCAACATAAGGGTTACTATAATCGCCATCAATTTTTAGGTTGCCGTTGTAGTCATTCCACTCATCGCCTAACACTTTTTTCCAGTTGATGATAGAGTCGCTACCACCGATGTCAGTATCCACATCAAAGCTGCCGCCATTCCAACCAGCAACCACTTCTGTTGACTCATTGGCAGACCATGCAATACTAGCACCATAGCCTAGCGTACCTATCTCAGCGTTTACTGCACCTGGCTTAGCTAAGGTTGTGAATACGGTCTTACCACTGTCTACGATGGTGTTACCCGCATCAGTTACAACGTTTGCCATGGCAGTGCTTGATAGTAATACAGCACTACTTAAAGCAACTAATTTTAAAGTTTTCATAACTTTTCTCCAAATAAAATTAAAATATATAAACCACTTAATAATTTATATAAGTTAATTATAATATTAAATATCCATTAAATCAATATTCAATTTTACAGAATTTGTGATATTTTCATGGCTTTAATGTTTTGTTATGTAACAAACATTCATTCCAAGACTTTGATTTGCAAGTGTTTTATTCTCGCCACTCATCGCCTGTCCCGCATTTTCCTGCACGGCATTTTCTACCATCTGCGTGCAATTGCAAGTTACCATCGTTCTTCATTTGTCCAGAAGCATTAGGCGTTGCTGTAATCACCCATTCATTGGATAAGAGGTCTATCTCTACGGCATATAATTTTTGACTCTCAGAACTCGCCGATGAGACAATTGATGAAGCAGGTATATTGGCATAGCCACCCAACAACATTTTCTTAGATTCAATTTGGCTAGCCATGTTCTGCATATCCGCCATCATATTAGCACGCTTGGTTTTAATTATATAATTCTGATAGTTAGGATATGCTATCGCTGCCAGCACACCAATAACTGCAACAACGATAATCAACTCAATTAAAGTATAACCTTTTGACTTATGAGAAACTACCATGCTACCGTCCCCGTACCACATTCACATTGATTATTAGGAGTTGTGCAAAAGCTATTTGACACACTCTTGCATCTGAGTCCACTACTGGTTAATAGCATACGACTCGCTCCAGTTAACGTAGCATCTGGCTCTGCAATCATAACCCAAGAAGTTGAATTCCTGGCACCCTCCAACTCCCTGCCATTAATACCACCAACAAAATCAGTGCCAGCACCATTTACAACACGAATTGTATATTTATTCTTTGTGGTTGTTAATGGCTGTTGCGGTCTAAAATTACGATAGCTAAGCGTACTAGCCCTCCATCTCTCAAGCTCCATCTGAAGACTCATCATTCTAGCCTGAGCTTGTGATTCAGCATTCTTGACAATATATCTTTGATATGAAGGAATTGCGATACTAGCAAAAACAATTAGGATGGCAAGAATTATCATTAGCTCTATTAAGGTAAAGCCTTTTTGTTTTTTCATGAAAACCTCCTATTCGTTCGATGTCGCAGACATTTCATACCATCTTTGCGGAGTTAATGTAGTACGACCTTCAGCTCCTAGACCTGGACTTCCTCCAAACTGATCTTGTTTTTCAAGATTAGTTTGGCTGATATTACCTTCTTTTGTCTTTGTCTGTTCAAACAGACCAGGTTGATTGCCATCTCTACCATATGCCGCATTACTATGATCAGAGGCTAACATTGACGAAATCAATACACGAACCCTTCTCTGTGCATCGCTAGATCCTGAAGGTCCAAAGGCTAATTCTTGAATACCAATACCTGCCCTTTGGTAGCCTGCAAGTGGACTGCCATTATCACAAACACCATAAGGCAAGCAGTAGAACTGTCTTTCAGAACCACCCTTAACTTGGGCTGTACAACTGTCAGCCTCCGTATAGCGCATGTCAGGATTGTAGACACTTGTGTATAGATAGCTTCTCTCTTGGCCATCTTGTAGCCCTCGCACCACTTCTGACTTGCCCATGCCTTTGCTATACAAAGCATTTTTAAAACCTTCAAAATAGAATAAAGGATAGTACCAACCTTGTTTGCTTTTATCGACGATTTGATTCTCAACTTCATCTTTTGTGATAGCACTGTCACCCATTCGAATGAGTTGCTCCTTACTCACAGCACCATCTCGAATAGCATAAGAAGGGCTAGATACAAATAATTGTGAATTAGGCTTGGTTAAATCATAGTCAAAAATAGCGTATAGTCTATCGGCAGTATCATTATTATTACGCATTGTTGAGAGCGGAGAGCTTCTATCACCTGATATCACCATGGCTAGCCCGTAAGTACCGTGGCTTTTATCAGCATAAAATTCAACAACTGGTTTTTCGTAAAAACGACGCTTATATTGCCCTTCGCCATCCTCATGAAGCACTCTAATCACGCCATAATTTCTAAACCCTTGGGCGGTTTGCTTATCTTTTAGTTTGTCTCCATGATTCACAAAATCAGCTCTAAACATTTGTCCACCCAGATCGGCAAAATACAAATGATCCATAAAGCCATCGTTATTGCGATCCAACACTTCAATACTACCTACGATACTATTTTTAATGGTATCTACCTTTTTTAGTTTGGTATCGGTAGCACTTGAATAACTTGATGAAGCGGACCAAATTAATTCGCCAGTCTTGGCATTTACAATATACACGGCGTTACCGTCAGCAACTGTTTTTGTGTTACACTCAGCATTCTTAGAAGTATTTTCACCAACTTGAAATGCCTCATCTTCATAACACATATCATAACCACCACCAAATACCAAAACATCGGTACCATATTTGTCACTAGCATTCATCTTGATACGAGCAAATGTTGGTTTATTCCATAAGTAGCTGATACGGTCAAAATTCTCAGTCTGTGGAGTGATAACAAAATCAAGGGCAGGCTTGTCTGTTGCAGTTGATGACTTGGACATTTTGGTCAAATCAATACCATACAACCCTTTGGCACCCATCCTAAAGCCACCAAAAGCATGCATACCACCTAGTCTATTTGTCGCTCTTTCTTTGCTTGTCTGTCCATTTTTGTTAACAGTAATCTCTGGTTGCTCACCTACAGTTACCTTATTTTTACTGGAGTCGTAGACATGGTTAGCAACCACCAGCCACGGGGCGTCAACGCCAAATGCCGGCTTACCCTCATCCTGATGATCTGACATTGATAGAGCTCTAGGCTGATTTTTTAGCATGACTTTAGGAATGATGGCCAGTTTTTCTTGACCTCCATTAGAACTATTTGTTTTATCATCGGTGTTCACCAAATGCAGTGCACCATTCATCGATCCAAACAGCAAGTAGTCATCACGACCATCAGCTCGAATAGCACCCGTATCATCAAACGTTGCTGAGTAAGACACCAAGCTTGGACTACTATGTAAAATAGCACCCAACTTAGGCTCAGCACCTGATGGTGTTACCTTAACAGTACCCAAATCAGACAGCCGAGTAGTGTCTGGCATACCATTATAACCAACAAACGCCAAAAGATGGTTTATCACATCTATGGTATAGGTAGCGGCATCTCTAAAAGTATTTGAATTGGAGATTTTTTGATTGTCTAATAAAAGCTCTCCAGTAGCATTAACGCCAAACTTACGTAGTGTTGGTTTATTATCTGCACCCATATCTTCAATAAACACAGCACGTTGCGAACCTGTATTAGCTCCTGGTTTTTTCAGATTGCTGTATACCCCGCCTGAGGTGACCTGACTATTTCCAGTTGCACCACTGGTAGCAGACCATAAATCCACGGCAGCAGGATTTAGACTGACACCTTTGATTCGCCCATTACCGCCTGATTCAGCATAAAGCCTGACATTACCTCTGCCATAGAAAGTACCATCCTCAATGCTATATTTCTTCAAGTTGCCCTGCCAAGCTGACTTACGACTCACCAAATCAGGTTGAACCATAGGCAGATAAGCAATGGGTTGCTGTGAAACCGTAGAATAAGGGTCATCAGGAATGGTGATCGAACCTGCAGGCAGTGCTGAGATGTCGTTGTCAGCCGTCAAATCACCAATAAAGTCAGTCACAGCATTTGCTAAGGCAGATGCACTACTGGTAGAAGTAAAACCGCCATTGCCCCAACCACCTGTCTGTTTGCTGTTATGCTGACCAGGATACTCACCCCATAGGCACAGATTCTTAGCATCAACGCTACGTGCGGTGTTGCAGTCGGGAATAATTTTATCCTTAAATCCTGAGCTGGACTTAGGATCAGGCACTTTAATGGTCTTTGTGCCAAAGCCTGCAAAATCACCACCAAAACCGACCGTAGCAGTGCGTATCTCTTGCTTTTTGGGATTATTAACATTACGCAAATGCTTGGCATACGCACCAATATACTGCCAACCCGAACCTGCTTGTGCCTCAGCACCTGCTATAGATAGATCGTTAGTACCACGCCCTGATACACTTAAATTAGACCCTCTTAAACTAGTATTCATAGAAGTGGCGGTTGCTGAATCGGATGTGTTAGGCACACCATCAGTTAAGAAGAAAATACCATAACCATCAGGCCCACATTGATTCTCACCCTGTGCTTTGATTGGTGAGTTGTAATTACTGCCGTTTTTGGTCTCAGCAGCAGAGTAGTAAAAACCAGATACATTCCCAGATGTGCTGGTACCCAACATATACGCCCCCGCCTCAGCATAGGCGTTAGCACTCGGGGTAGAGTTATTTGCATTCAAATCTTTGATGTAATTGATAAGTTTCTTTCTGTGCTCAACAGTTAGCTCTGCAGTAGGGACACCTATACTGCCTGCATTCGCACCGCTCTTACTCGGCTCTGAATATCTACCAAGACCGATCTTATTTTTTTCATCAAGCTTAGTACCATCTGCCAGTAAGCTAATCAAACCTACTTTTAGACTAGAGAATCTATCCGCCTCACCACCAGCAATCTCATAACCATTACCAGTCTGGTGTAGTGTCAATGCATTTGCTGTGGTGGCACAGCCTGTGATGGTATAGCTAACAGAGCCAATCACTTTACCTTCCGCATCAGTAATGTCATTGGATACCACATAATCTCGAACATCCACCTGTCTTTGATTGTATAAATTATTACCACTACGGGTACCTACCACACAATGCCCAGGAAAGCTGTTGGAGCTTGATGACGAATTATTTAAAATTAATCTGCCATATACCGGTCGATTGGTCCAAGTATAACCCGAAAGCACCATCACCCCAACATTGTCCGCCTTAGGGTCAATAAATTTCATCGACCCTGAGGTGTCAAGCATCATGGAGATGATGGCAGCACCTTTTTCGCCCTGAGCTTTTTGATAGATTTCAAGGTCGCCAATATTTCTAGTGGCTGCTTGAGAAGATAATGCTGACATAACACCTAGTGTAGCAAGGGCAAGCTTAGTAAGTGAACTTTTTAATTTCATGTTTGGTTTTTTCATTACTGAGTGTTTCATAACAACCTCTTAAGAAAATATAATCTATCGATTAAGGTGAGTTTTAATTTATCTATTAGAAAGCTTGGTTTCTTCCGCCACTAAGGCTTGTTGATAAATAACCTTATAAGGCGAATTAGATCTAGACAGACAATCCATCAAAGGGCTAGGATTCCTACCGTCAGGCACTGATGAATTAGCGAAACAACCATCGGGATTGCCATAAGAAGGGATAACCGAGGTGGCATAAATATCAAATTTATACGACTTTTGGATAGATTTACCCTCTGGATTAACTTTATGTGCAAAACCTCTAGTATCTTCATCAGTATTATCTTTTGACTCTGGCAATACAATACTCACCTGAGTAGCCACGGTACCTCTATCTGTGGTGTAAGTATAATCCCCGCCATTCACCTGGCAAAAACCACTATCACCCCCCATACTACCACCTCCGCGAAATACAGTGGCCAGTCCCATCAGATAGTTTGTTCTATTACTATGACAAAAAACAAATTCATCACCACGGTTATAGTTGTTCGCTCTACTAGTAGTAAAGTAACCAAACGCTCCAATTTTTTTCTCAACAAGATTGCTGTAAATTGGAGTTCTATTGCCATTAACAATATTTTCTAGTTTCTGGTTGGCACTTTCTGAGGACTGAAGTAATACAGTTGACATTTGATCAGCGGTGGCTGATTTTAGATCTGTACTACTTCTCTTGACAGCCACTACACCAATCATAATGATGATTATTAATACAAGCAGTACTGCAATTAAAGCGGCACCTTGCTGATTGGGCATGGAAGAGGATTTCATTAATTTATTATTCATACTAAACTCATTTTCAGGTGTTTTAACTGACGTGCATAAGGCGTGCATTTCTCAAAAGGACATTAGTTTCATATACCGCCCTAACCTGAGGTCGTGCATCAGCTACCAGTGTTTGCTCGCGTCCAAAAATAGTAAATCTTGTCGCCGATTGCTCTCCTAAAATCGGAGTGCCACCGCGACTAAGAACAGCAACACGAATAGAGACAATAGGTTGATTCATGGCTTGGTATTGACCAACTGTTAGATAGCCCACATTAAAAGTAGTCTCATCTTGGGCACCGATCAAAACCTTAAACTGATCGACATTTTCCATAAAAATCGTGCCTGGACCATTGACACCTTCAGTAATACCTGTTGGTACACCATCTGCATTGGTAGTAGCACGACCAGCATCGCAAAATAGATGTAAATTTGGAGCCGTCCCCGACAGAAAGTAACGTTCAATCGCCATCTCATCTGGGTTTATTGCATTACCTTGGCAATCAAACATGGTTCTCCCCGAGACATTACGGTAAGATATCGTTAACTGGTCAGAGTTCACATTATTAACATTAGAAGGATGAGCATTATCCCGTGTCACCATATCAGGACCAATACCAGCAAGGTTAGCATCGGTTAGAACCACACCTCCAGCAGGTGTAGCTCCGTTAATCTTTCTATGACTATTCCCCAAATTTGCAAGTCTTAGACCATCCTCCAATCTTTGCAACCCAAAAATACTGGCATTTTGAATATTACTACCGCTCTCCTGTATATTATTGGTTCGAATACTCATGATATACACCTGCATGACAGCAGCAGCTATCAACAATCCTAGCACTAAAGAAATCATCAATTCAATTAATGTGAAACCTTTTTGACTCGCCACACTCATTAGTATGCCTCCATAACAAAACAGTTGGCATTCGGGTGCTGTACACCCGATGTATTAGCACAAGCAGGAGCATCTGCACCAAAGCTTGGCTGGGTGTCATCCCACGCTGCAATCATGCATTTACGTAACTGCTCACCACTAGTTCCTGGGCAGTCATGCAGACCCAATCTAATGCCATGATTGGCAGCAAATTGATTCAAAATTGCCGCATCTTTTGCCGCAATTTGATCCGGTGTGCAAGACAAAGCACCAATACAATCATTTGAACTTGCCTGTCCTACATTGGGAGTGTTAAGAGCTGCCTGAAAAGCATTAATGGCTTGAGCATGTCCACGCATGGTCTCTGCACCACCACGCATGATGGTTAATGCACGGGTTCTCATCAGACTTTCATCCGTTGTTCTGACTGCGGTCATTTGCAATGCACTAAACCCAAGAACTGCGATGGACAGCAAGAAAAGAGCCACCATCACTTCAACCAAACCAATACCTTGTTCGTTTTTAAAAGTTATCATGTGCAACTCCCTTGATTGGAAACCACTCGAATGTTTGCTGTAGGATCAATTAGGATGGATTTTACCGCTCTTGAACCATGATAACAAACAACAAAACCGTTGTTAGCATTTAAATTTGATGAGTTAGCACCATTCTTTACAACCTTGTTTGCTGTGAAAACAATGGTTGTTGGCGTATTTCCCAAAGGGGTAATAGTGACATTCTTAGGAACCTTAACTGGCTTAATAACACTCTGATTGTTAAGTCCAGTTGCTGAGAGCATCTGATTATTGCTTAATTGCACTGTAATATTTGTTCTTTTAATTAATGCTTCCGCCCTTGCCTCTTTTAGTGCGGATTCAATATCTCCTGCAGTCTGTGCCACACGAGCTTTAGCAATTTGTGATTGCAGACCAGGATAGGCAATGGCGGCAATTACCCCCATTACTGCGATTGTTATTATCATCTCAACCAAGGTAAACCCTGACTGATGACGGTAAGAATGTAAATTTAAATGAAACACGAGTCGTCCCCGACAGGCTGGGATACAAATTATCCCAATTAAATAGTAGTGAAAATTAATGATAATGTTGCAAGAATCATGCCCTAACCATCGTTGATTTTTGGGATGAATATGCCTAAAATATGGTTAAAAATACGTCACTTTATTGACAAAAATTGACAATTCATTCATCTATTGTAGCAAAAATCAGCACCAAAACCAACACCGCTTATCCCTGCCAATCCATGAATTAAGCGACTAAATAGGCTTGGGGTCTTTACCCATCCAAAATCGGCAGATGAATCCCCTCTCGCCCATGTAATGCACAAACGCCATGAATTTTGGCAGTGGGGTGTTCTACCCAAATGGCATTTGCCATGGCAAGTAGTGTTGAGCCTGTGGTCACAACATCATCTACCAGTATCGCGTGACGAGTCGGCAAAGGGTCGGTCAGATAAAAATCATGCTTGACGTTATGCAGGCGGTCGCTACGGCTAAGACCACGCTGATGAATGGCGTTATCCAAGCGAGCGACACCCTGCCATATCGGTATCTGCCATAAAAAGGATAAATATCTGGTCAAAATCAGCACAGGATAAAATCCCCGCTCCACCAAACGAGAGCTTGTGGTCGGTGTTGGGATAAGCACGGCATTATCAGCATTTACCCCTTGGGGTCGCTTGACATATCTCATCAGATGATACAGCACCATGAGTGATGACACATCGCATTTATCCTTAAAGGCGGTCATGACCTGCTTTAACGGCACATCATAATAAGCACTCGCATACAAAGCAATCTCTCGCCCATCATCACGCATGGCAAATATCGGCAATCTACCCGCCCACTGGGCATGACAATACATACAAAGCAGTGGAGCATGGTAAAAGGGTGCATGGTAAACAGGAATATGACAAAAAGAGGCATGGTCAGCCACACCCACTATATCCAACTTAGGCTTAACCTCTATCGTCTGCCCACATAACTGACAGCACTCATGCACGTATGATGAGAGCATGGCAAGGACATACGGGGGCAGGCGAGCGAGCAAAGGTTATAATCCCATCCAGTCATTTAACATCACGCCCACACCCACGGTCGTGGACTCATGATTATAATCAATGATGGACTGACCATAGCCATGGAACAGCTGAACATAACCACTCACGCCACGACCAATGGGGCGAACATAGTCAAGCTGAACCGCTCCTTTGCTGGTCTTAGGGTTATAACGCAGTGTGCCTGAGATATTATTGCCCTTATCAAACTGATACATAACACGCACATCACCATGACCATAATAGTCTACAATATCAGGGTTATCATCAGGACGGCTACTGTCACTGGTCTTAGCAACCTCCGCCCCTGCCATGATATAGGCACGGTTCCATGAGCGTGACAAAGGGTCATCTTCGCCGTTTGAGTGGTGTACCACACCCGCCCCGAGCATACGCAGTTTACCATCAAAGGGTAGGTCTGCGACCACAGGCTGAGTGATAAACAGCTCTGGCTGATAGTCATGAGCCCTAAATGGACGTGAGTTATCTTCGTTATAGACCTGCCAATGCGACTGCTGAGTATAGCCAAACCACATGTCTGCGTTCGTGCCAAACAAATCTTCGACAACTTTGGATTTGAATGAGAGTTGGAATTTTAACTCGGTGCTACGGATGTCATTATCGGTATAATCCACTGCTTCTTGGGTTGGGGCGCTGACCGAACGATTGGGTTTGGTATTGACAAACACTGGTAGGACATACATGGGGTTATGGGGACGAGCCTTCCACACTCCACCACTGTTTCTATCCAAGTCATAAGCCAAACTCAGCGGTGTGTATCTACTACCATCCACCTTGCCAAAGCCACTGGCACTGATGTCGGGATTTATCTCATCATCCGCCCCATTCTCTGTTGGGGCGATGTCAGCAGTCGGCAAATCACTGGCAGTCTCGGCAAGCACCACCTGTGGGTCGCCCTTGATGGTGCGTTTAAAGGTCTGTCCCAAATCAAGGGGGCGTTTGTCTTGAAGCACGCTTGGCACTTTGCCTAGGGCAATGCTGTCAAAACATGCCAAACGCTCACCATCATTGGCCACGGATGCACAGTCAAAGAACAGTCGTTCGCCCTGCACAGGGTCGGCAATGTCAGGCTCACTCGTCTGCACCGCACTCACTTCGGGCATGGGCAGGGCAATCTCTTCTGCCCATGCCTGCCCACTCATCACGCCTAACGACAGTGACGAGAGCGTCACAGCAAGGCTTAATCGCTTTGGGATAAACTTCATAAAATATCTCACACTGGGTAAATGACAAGCTTAAATCATTCTGCGTTCATGCTTGTCATGTTTTGTTAAATAATAAATCAAATTAAGACCAAAAGTTAAATTTTAAAAACATTAAACGCAAAGACCGCTATTCATATTTTTGCCCATCAAACATAATCCAGCCCCCTTGGTGTCTGCCCGCAGGGTCATGATGCGTCCAATGCACCACCCCACCTTTGTCGGTGTATTCATACTCGCCATAAAATGACACACTATCGCCCTTTTTTAGCCCTGTCACATAAGGGGCTAGGTCAATGTTATGGGCGATAAGCACCGTCATGTCCACCCCGTCTAATGAGACGATAAATTTTTGGTGACGTGAGCCTTTGTTGTCATCGGGCAGGGTTGCTTTGACCGTGCCACACCCTGCCACTTGGACATCAGAGCGTCGCTCGGCAAAGCTTGTGACGATGAGCTGATTTTGACAGCTTGGATTTGACTGCTTGGGCTGTGTGTTTTGGGCGGTTTGGGCATCCACCAAAGTCTGAGCCTGCGATGTTTGGGGAGCTTGCTTGCTTGGGTTATCATCAAGGCAAGCGGTCAATGCCAAACACATCACTCCTAATGTCGCCCCCAGTACAAATGGTCTTGCCCAGTGTGTACATACACCCAGTGCTGTCTTGGTTTGTCTAGCCTGTTTCATTTTATCTGTCTGTTTATTCATTTTGCCCAAATGTTTTACCCACAGTTTGCCCAAAGCAAGTCATCAGAACATGGCTTAAAACTGCATATTTTAACAAAAGCCAAACACGCTTGCAAAATAAAGTTGTAAACGCTCGGGTTCACAACTCTACCTCACCTAAGATTACCAATTTTTACCAAACTGACATTTTTTGTCAATGACTTACAATTTTTGTCAGTTGTTTGTTGTTGGCTTTGTAAATTTTATACCTGCATTTAAATGACGGCACTAATTTTTAGGGCGTGCCTACCCTTTATAACACTATTTACAATATAGAAATATTTTAGAAATAAACTAATCGTTTTTGCATGAAAATGACTAAATCTGGTTTTCATCGTCAAAAGCTCGTTTGATAGAATGACTATCAAACCTCACTTTTTTCTTGAAAAACGGGCGATTTTCCTCATTTTTCATGGCAAATATAAAAGGCAGGCACGCCCTAAAATAATTTTAAAAAAATTTCAAAATCATCAAAACTGTGCCAACGCCGTCTCAAAATCCGCCCGTTTGGTCTCGCCAAGTAGCATGGTTTGCAGCTGCCCTTGTTTATAAATAAGCAATGCCGGAGGCCCAAACAGCCCATAACGTGCCAGTACCGCTCGGCTGTCATCATTGGTCTCGGTAATGTCTAGCTTGACCACTTGATAGTCTGACAGTGCCACAGGGCGATTGGTAAACAGCGTACGTTCCATGATACGGCATTCGACACACCAGTCGGCGGTCACATCCACCAGCACTTTTTCATGACGGGCAAGGATGGGATCAAGCTCGCCCAGACTGCTGATTTTGATGTCCGCCTTGGACTCGGCAACAGTCGCGGTCGCCCCCAGTTTGGCGAGCGGTAGCCATGGGTCAGTTGTCCCCATGCTCGCCCCCACCACAAGGCACACCGCCCACAACGCCCCCACCAAGGCAAATGCGTGCGACGCCAGATTTTTCATTCTAAACAGCCACACTGCCGTCATCGCAAACCACACCGCCCAAATGATGAGCATGACAGGCGAGAACAGCAGTCGCTCTAATAGAGACAGCGACACCGCGAGCAATAACAGCCCACAAAATTCCTTGACACGGTTCATCCACTCGCCTGCTTTGGGCATAAGCTTGCCCTGTGCCAGACCGATGAACATGAGCGGTATGGACAAGCCAAGCCCCAACGAAAACAGAGCGATGAACCCAAAAGGCACGCTACCACTTACCGAGACTGCCGTCAAAGCCCCTGCCATGGGGGCGGACACACAAGGCGACACCACCAATGCCGACAACGCCCCAGCAACAAAGCTACCGCCCACACTGCCGAGCTTATCATCGGCAGATTGGGATTTTCTATGCAACATGTCTCGCACGCCCGACGGCAAAGTTATCTTGATAATGTCAAACATATACAGGGCAAGCAAGGCAAAAATAATGGCAAACACCCCCAGCACATAAGGGTTTTGCAGTAGTCCAAGCACACCCACCGCCTGCCCAAACCACGCAATCAGACCGCCCAACACACCATAAGCCGTCGCCACACCCAGTCCATAACTGCCCGACAAGGCAAATCCCTTTAAGGCGGTATGGGACTTATTATGAGCAACGATATTGGCGACAATCGGTATCATCGGATAGACGCATGGCGTAAAGGACAGCAACAGTCCCGCCAAAAAGAGCAGTAGCACCGCTAGGGCAGGATTTTTGTTAATGCCAAACGGGTCGCTTTGGCTGCTTACTGCCTGATGACTGGTGTCTGCAGCCGCCGTGCTTGTTTGGGCATTTGGGGAGCTTGCCATGTTAGCAGATGATTCATTACCCAGTCCGCCACCCATCTCATCATTTGATTCGCCAGTTGGGGCATTCCCCTGCTCATCGCCAAATACAGGCGTGACCAGTGGCGATGTTGGGGCTGACAGTGTTTGGTCGGGAGCGGTGTTTTGCGTGGCAGAGACACCTACCCCATCTTGGCTCATGCCTGCCTGTGACAACTGGGTAAGCTCTGTGGTCGGGCTAGTTTTGCCTAAGTCTAAGTTGTCATTTAGCTGATTATCCAAGCCAAGCCCCATGCCATCTTTGGGTGTGCTTTTGCCCGATTGGTTGGCTTTATTTGCGACCGTGGTTTGACTGCTTGGTGTGTCTGGTTTTTTTTTGGCATTGCCTGTTAGGCTAATGGTCGTTTTTAGTGTCTCAGGCGGATAACACAGCCCTGCCTTGGCACAGCCCTGCCAGCGGATATTTATCGGGGCGGTCACATCGGCAGTGGCGGTCAGTTTGACAGTTGCCACCACGTCTTCTTCAAATACCGCCACTCGCCCAAACTCAGGATCATCTATCATCGTGTGTGGTTTGTTAAACGACCACGCACCCATGCTCACGCCATCAGGCAGGGTCAGTTTGATTTTGTCTTTATAAACATAATGCTCGGGCGTTACCCCAAATGTCACCGCAAGCGTGTCGCCCTGCTGACTGGCAGAGACGTTAAAGGCTTGGTGAACGGGTAGGAATTTGGATTTGGACTGATGAGCAAACAGCCCTGATAGCGTGCCATCGCTTTTGGCGGTATCGGCAGACAGTGCCATCGCAGACATGGGCAACGCCAAAGCAAGCGATAAGGCGGACAGGCGGGATAAGGAAGTTAGTGAATGAGTAAATTTTGACATATTGTATCCTATTCTCAACTTTATATCAGCGATTGATTTATCAAGGACGAATTGCAATTCACCCCTACAACCCGAAAAATAACCATCAGATAATCAGTAAGTTACCATTTTAAGTTGAGAGTGAAGTATATTGTTTAGCTATGATAAAATGGCATAAGCCACAGAAAAAAACGGCTTATTATATCATAAGCCGTTTTTTAACGATTATACGCAAATCACACGTGATTGTGGATTTTTGTTAATTTTATTTTAAATGATTTAAATTAATTTTGTTTTAAATAAGGCCACGCCGCTTTTAGATAAATCATCATCGACCACAGGGTCAATATCACCGCAATAATCATCAAGGTATAGCCCAGCGTCTCCAAAATCTGCCAGTTGAGTAGTAGTACGGTAATGGCAACCATCTGAAATGTGGTTTTTAATTTGCCTACATATGAGACCGCCACCGATGTGCGATTGCCAAGCTCTGCCATCCACTCACGCAGTGCTGACACGGCAATCTCACGAGAGATAATCACAATGGCACTAATCGCCATCACGATGTTCGGATGCCACTGTACCAAGATAATAAGTGCCGCCGCCACCATCAATTTGTCCGCCACAGGGTCTAAAAAACGCCCAAATGCCGAGCTTTGGTTGAGCTTGCGTGCCAAATAACCATCAAGCCAATCAGTCAGTGCCGCCAATATAAAAACAAACGTCAGCAAAAAATGACGAAGCATGTTATCGCTGTATTCTAGCATACCAAGGCGGGCAATGGCATTATCAGGAATGGCAGGCATGCCAATACCGAGTGCAGGAGGCATATACGCAATCGCCACAAACAGTGGTATCATGACAATGCGAGCAATCGTCAAGTTATTGGGCAGGGTAAAAATGCTAGTCTTGTTGGGCTTATCGTTAGACATGGCGGGCTGAACATAAAAATATGGGCGTATGATACCCTAAAATGGGGTGTTTTTGTGTAAAAATTTAAGATTTTTACACAGATTTTGGGTAAAATAAAGCAATTTTTATGCCCACTTTATTTTTATCTTTTATTCTCTACACTCATCATCAAATCATCACACCATCATGACTCATCCGACCCCATCATCGCCCAAGTCCGCCACCCACTTTGACGCCATCATCATCGGTGCAGGGGCTTCTGGGCTGTTTTGTGCCTTTCATCTTGCCGAACGTGGCAAAAGCGTGCTGGTGCTTGACCACGCCAACAAAGCTGGCAAAAAAATTCTCATGTCAGGGGGCGGACGGTGTAACTTCGTCAATATGGACGTGCGTCCTGAGCATTTTATCAGCCATAATCCGCATTTTGTACGGTCGGCATTGGCAAAATTCACGCCCCATCATTTCATGAATTATGTCTATAAGCATGGCATTGGTTTTCATGAAAAGTCGCACGGGCAACTGTTCTGCGATGACTCATCCAAAGACATCCTAAACATGATCCTGACCGAATGCGACCATCATGGCGTAACCATCTGGCTAAACACCAAAATCAGCACCATCAACAAGAGCGACACATTCACCCTAACCACGCACAAAGACAACCGTGAGCACACCCTATCTGCCCACTCACTCATCATCGCCACAGGCGGTCTGTCCATTCCCACGCTCGGGGCGAGCGGTTTTGGCTATCAGATTGCCGAGCAGTTTGGACATCAGGTACTGCCAACATCGGCAGGTCTTGTGCCGTTTACCTTTACCGACCACATTGGAGCCATGGCAAAAGAGCTAAGCGGTATCAGCATGGACGTCATCGCTTTTAATGAAAAAGCCCAATTTGCCCTACCGCTACTGTTTACCCATCGGGGGCTGTCAGGCCCTGCCATGCTTCAACTGTCCAACTATTGGCAAATCGGCGAGTACATTCACATCAACCTACTGCCACACATGAGTGCAGGCGAGCTGTTAATCAAGCACAAACACACGCACCCCAAACAGCACATTCGCACCGCCTTACAACCCTATTTTGCCAAAAAATTACTATTGGCGTTAGAGAGTCACTTTTGGCAACAGCACAAAGACAGCGAACTTGCCAACATCAAGGACAAAGAACTCATCACGCTCGGCAACGCCCTAAACGACTGGCAAATCAAGCCATCAGGCACCGAAGGCTACCGAGTGGCAGAAGTAACCCTTGGCGGGGTGGACACCCGTGATGTATCTAGCAAGACCTTTGAGAGCAAACTGTGCGATGGTCTATACTTTATCGGCGAAGTACTGGATGTCACAGGTCAGCTTGGCGGTTATAATTTTCACTGGGCATGGGCAAGTGGCTTTGCGTGTGCGATGGCGGTGTGAGCATATGCTACCACCCAATCAATGCAATCTCATCATCACTTAGTCCATACAGCTCATACACCATCTGATTAATGGCGTCATCTAGGGTGTTAATTTGAGCTTTAATGTTCATTGTTTTTTTGTTGCTCACTGACAAAATCGTCTTCCCACTCGCTTTTTTGGGCAAGGGACAGCTTTATCTTTTTCTTGGCAAGCTCGTTGATGAAGTCTTTATAATCAAGCTCATACCACGATTGTAAATTTTTGGAACATTCTGATAAATCAAATTCACGGTCAAGCGTGCGTAAAAACCTGTTAATACTTTCTTGGAATTGTTGGTTTAAACAGAGCATTTGTTCTGTTTTTTCAATAAAGGGTTGTTGCTTGTCTTTTAATATTTCTGGAATGGGAAATTTACCAACCCCACTTGCAAAAAATTCAAAAACGCTACTACCCGTTTGCTTTCCAATGGACTGATAACGAAAGAAAATAATTTACTATTTAAAATTGATAGCAAATATTTCAAATCAATATCTGCATTAGTATCAAAAATAACCGTCGTATTTGTCAAACCGATATAATCACTACTCTCATCTAATACAAAGGCATTTTTGCTACTGCGGTAAGAACACCAAATTTTATTTAGATGATAACAGTCTTTGTGCATAGGTCTGGCATATCTATACCATATTCTACCTTCATTTTTTACAGTTGCGCGATTTTTTAAAATATCTTGATTACTTATTAAATGCTCTTGTATGGATTTTGGCAAATCATCAAAATTATCCACATTCTCAGAATACAAAAGATAATTTTCACTAGAATTTAAACGATAAGGGTTAATATTTTCGCCTATCATTTGTTTTCTGATAAATTCCTTAGGAAATTGTTTTGGAAAATAATCAAATGAAAACACAGAATTACAAGCTGTTTCCATGCCTTTTCCAATTAAAATAATATCTTGTAATTGCCTATGACTACCATCTATTTTTTGATTTATTTTTGCAATTTTATCATTAACTAAGGCAAAAACATTATTCATCTCAAAATTTACTTCAAATGCGTTTTTATCATCATCAATAAAATTTGCAATATCGGTAATTTCATAATTTTTGTCTTTTAATAAAAATACCTTTGTTTTATCTTTGTCTTTTTCAAACAAAATAACGCAAGATGTAATTGATGCGTCTTCAAAAATCATATACCTTTCAAAATTTACAACCGTTGATAAGCGATTATCTGTAATAATTTCATTTCTTAACTTTTGAGCTTTATCTGAAAATAAAAAAGCATTTGATACAATGTATCCAATTTTATCTTTACTGATTTGCATTGCCTTTTTTATAAAATAAAAAAGAATATCGCTTTTATCTTGCCAAATACTATCATATTCATTTTGCAAATAATGAACAATCGAAGATTTTGCCCCCAATGTCTGCACATTAAAATAAGGCGGATTACCAATCACCACATCAAACCCGCCTTTTTCAAAGACTTTGGGAAATTCTTTTTGCCAATCAAAGGCTTTGTCGCCTGCCACTGTGTCATCATCGATAAGAGAGTTACCGCATTTGATGTTTTGGTTGAGATTGGATAATTTGCGGTGCGGTTCGGCGGTGCGTAGCCATAGCGACAACTTGGCAATCTCCACGCTTTCGCTATTAATGTCCACGCCAAATAGGTTGTTTTCTAGGATATGATTACTGATATTTTGATAAGTCAAGCTACTGTCCGTCAGCTTGCTTTCTAATTCATCAATATAATGATGTTCGTCAATCAGATAATTCAACGCTTCATTCAAAAACGCCCCACTACCACACGCAGGGTCGCAGATGGTAATATCAAGTAGCCATGTGCGGTAGGCTTGTAGGTTTTGATAGAGTTTTTCTTGGGTTTTCTTTTGGCGGTTGGGGACGTATTCGGTGTCGATGATGTTAAGCGTGCTTTTTTGTCATCGCACAGTTTGCCGATGGTGTTTTGGACGATATAGCTTGTGATGTATTTTGGGGTATAAAATACACCGTCTTTTTTGCGTTTTGATTGGGATTTTTCTAGCGTTTCGCCATTCATTTTGGCTTTGATTTCATCGATTTCATTCAATGAATTTTCAAAGATATGCCCCAAGATATTGACATCAATCTCACTCTTAAAGTCATAATCCGCCAATTTTTTGATGTGCGTATAAAGCACATCGTCAGAGATGACAAGATTATCCAAAATCTCATCGGGCTTAAACAGTCCGCCATTATAAGCAAATATCTCAGTATGCTCGTCTTTGTAGCCTGTATTTAGGTAATTAAAATAGTTTTTGAGATGTCCATAGATAGAGATGTTAAGTTTTAGGGCTTTGGCTTGCTCCCATTCTTTTATCATCGTATGGGCGGTATTGGCAGGCAATAGGCGACTGTCTTCGGCAAAGAAAATAAATAGCAAGCGGTCAAGCAGTTTTTGGGTTTTGCTAAATAAAACAAATTGGTCAAATTGGCTATTATGTTTTGTCAAATTATCAAATAATGCTTGCTTAAAGTTGGAATAATCTTTATACAACGCCTTAGTGATTTTTTCTTCTTGTCCGATACTTGCTTTTTTGAGTGCTAATGGCAAATCATTTAACAGATTATTGGCATTTAATAATACATATAATAATTGAAATTCATCAAATGAGAGAGTAAATAAATTAAATTCCAAATACTCCACTGCATTGTCTATATAAAAGCGGATTTTTTAGAAATTGGACATGATGACATAACGGCAGTTGGGCTGGTTATTTTTGTAGCCGAATGCTTGGGCTTCTATTTTTGATAGGTCGGTTGTATCCATACCCTTTAATTCAATGACGGCAACCGCTTCATTGTTTTTTAAAATCGCCCCATCGCATTTTTTTGAGCCTTTGATGTTTTTTAGCTCGGTGGTTAGGTTAAAATTGGGCTGTGGATTGAGGGTGTAGCCAAAGATATGAACAAACAAATCTTTCAAAAAGCCTTCTTGATACTGCTCTTCTTTGGACGCACGGATGTTGTTTTGGATAGCCGTATCATGAAAATGAGCGGTGAATTTGTCATAGGCGGTCTGCATGTCGCTGATGTCTTGCTTGGCGATAAAATCCTGAATAATAATAGACTGAAACATAAAAAATCCTTGGCAAGCTTAATAAATGAGTATGGGATAATTTTGCCATTATAACAAATTTTATCCGCAAAAAATCGGGGACATGCCCCGATTTATAATAACGAATGGTTTTTTTAAATGATGTTTTAAGATGATTTTTGCAAACCTTTTAAAACAGTTTTAAAATTTTAAAACAACCCTTTTATCCAATCAACCAAACTCTCCCACATACGACTGACAAAGCCCGCCTGCTCCACGTCATCACCTGCGATGATGGGTGTACTGGCAACGGTCTTGCCGTCCATGACTGCCATCATCTGACCAAGCTCTTGCCCTTTTTTGATGGGGGCGGTAATGCTGTCATTGAGCTTGATGGCTGTGGTGAAATTACCCGTTTGGTTTTTGGTGGTGAGCACTTTTAGGTCGCTTAGCGTGCTGGCAGTTACCGTATCCGCCTTGCCAAACTTCACAGGTATCGCCCCTGCGTCTGTGCCTTGAGAGGCAACCATCACATTGGTAAAATGCCCAAAGCCGAAGTCTAGCAGTTCACGAGCTTGGTCGGCACGGGCTTGCATGCTCTTTGCCCCAAGCACGATGGCAATCAGACGCATGTTATCTTTGTGACTTGACGCCGCCAATGAATAACCCGACTCGGCGGTGTGTCCTGTTTTTAGACCATCGACGGTGGCGTCCGTGAATAATAAGGCGTTACGGTTGCCTTGTTTGATGTTGTTATAGGTAAATTCTTTTTCGCTATAAATGGGGTAGTACTGTGCTGAGTTCTTGATGACCGTGCGTGCCAATACTGCCAAATCCTGAGCCGATGAGCGATGTCCTTCGGCAGGCATGCCTGTGGCGTTGGCAAAGTGAGTATTAGTCATGCCCAGCTTGGCAGCTTCATCATTCATAATCACCGCAAAGGCAGATTCTGACCCTGAGATATGCTCCGCCACGGCAATTGACGCATCATTACCCGACTGTATGATGATACCCCGTAGCATGTCAATGGCGGTAGCACTCTCGCCCAGTGGCACATACATGCATGACTGACTGCTTGACCCACGACACCATGCCTTCTCGCTGACCTTGATGGGCGTGGTCTCAGACAGCTCGCCTGAGAGCAGTTTTTGCTCCAAGATATAACTGGTCATCATCTTGGTCAATGACGCTGGGGGCAGTGGTTCGTTGGCGTTATTTTGGGCAAGTATTGTACCTGTGTCATAATCCATAAGCACATAGGCAGCATTGTCTTGCTTGGGGGGATTAATGCCGTTATTGGCAAGGGCGGTGACAGAGACTGTCAAAAACGCCAAGGCTAGGGAAGTTTTCTTAAAAAAAGTCATCATACCGCAAATTCACTCAAATTTATGCATAAAAAGTGCTAACTATACCAAACTTTACTAAAAATATAAAATTGTTTTTGTCGTTTTGACAAAATTCCTTTTGGTCATCCAGTCCAAACTGCCTTAAAATGCTCGGCTCACATTGGCAAAATCAGTGCATAGTTCTCGGTTTTCGTTTTGGGGGAAACTTTTTGTCCATGAACGCACGCTTTGGAGTACCGCTCGGTAATCTCGCTGTGTGGACAAATAATCCAATATCTCTTCGGGGTCATCAGCACTGGGAATGAATGCCCGAAGCTGATTGTTATAGGCTTCATAAAACTGGCCCTTTTGTCGTCCGCTTAACATCTGTGGGCATATCTCTGCCATGACTTGCACCAATGCCAACTCGTATTTGGTCACTCGAATGTCTGCCACGTCATTGGCACTGATGGTGTAGGCTTTGGCGGTTTTGGTGCTTTTGGCATGGGTCTGCATGGGTAGGCTTGCGGTAACACAAGTTACCAAAATAATGATAAAAGTTTTTAATAATTTAGCGACATCTGCCACATCAACGCCATGACAACGCACCATCAACTCACGGCGGACAGTGGCAACAGCAGACTTGGCAAGACTTTTGGGGGATACTGACATAAGCATGGGCGATAACCGACTTATTGACCAAATTAACGGCACTATCATACCCATAAATCTTTAAAACAATATCTCAAATTTGACCAAAAATGTAGAATAATTGTGTTTAAAAATCAAGTTTAGCAATGATACAGCAACAGTTATGTTTTACTTGTGAATGGCTTGATTTGACATGAGATTTACTCTTGTCTTCACTCCTACTTTTTGAAAAATTAATTCATAAAATCATCACATTGTCTGTATTTTTCTTTATAATAGTCCTTTTTAATTTAATAACATCATCATGAATCATAACCGCCTAATCGACCCCAACACCAAAAAAGATGACAATCTCGACCGTGCCATTCGCCCCACCACCCTATCTGACTACATCGGACAACCCAAAGTGCGTGAGCAGATGGAAGTGTTTATCACTGCCGCCAGACAACGGGGGGAGGCGTTAGACCACACGCTCATTTTTGGCCCCCCTGGACTCGGCAAGACCACCCTTGCCAACATCATCGCCCGTGAGATGGGCGGAAATCTACGCTCCACCAGTGGCCCTGTGTTAGAGAGAGCGGGTGATTTGGCTGCCATGCTCACCAACTTAGAAGAAGGGGATGTATTATTTATTGATGAAATTCATCGCCTATCGCCTGTCATCGAGGAGATACTCTACCCTGCGATGGAGGATTTTCAGCTTGACATCATGATCGGCGAAGGCCCTGCCGCCCGCTCCATCAAACTTGACCTACCCCCTTTTACGCTCGTGGCAGCGACCACTCGGGCAGGGCTTTTGACATCGCCCTTGCGTGATAGATTTGGTATCGTCCAACGCCTTGAATTTTATGATGTGGCGGACTTGACTACCATTGTGAGACGTTCGGCACGCCTGTTGGGGATTGACATGGAGGAGATGGGGGCGGTCGAGGTCGCCAGACGCTCTCGTGGTACGCCCCGTATCGCCAACCGTCTGTTACGCCGTGTGCGTGATTATGCTGAGGTCAAGGGCGATGGCGTGGTTACAGGGCAGATGGCAAGCCTTGCCCTAGACATGCTTTCGGTGGATAAACAAGGGCTTGACCACTTAGATAGGCGTTATCTGTCCATGCTAAAAGAGCGTTTTGATGGGCGACCTGCGGGCGTGGAGGCGATTGCGGCGGCGATGGCGGAGGATAGAGGGACGCTTGAAGACGTGATAGAACCATATCTTATTCAGCAAGGTTATATTCAGCGAACACCAAAGGGGCGGATACTATTGGATAAGGGCATGATGGTGGAAGATTAGGCGAGAATTGTATGGGAAATCTAACCCCAAAAACAAAACCACGCTCTTTGACGTGGTTTTGACCCATTAAACCGTCTTAGATTAAGTCGTCTTAGACTTTTTAAACCACCGTCCCACATCGTCCATCAGTGTATAGACCACCGGTATCACCACAAGGCTCAAAAACGTGGACGTGATAAGACCGCCAAGCACCGCCACTGCCATCGGACGGCGAAAGGTCGAATCCACCCCACCCCAGCCGAACACCAATGGCAACATACCTGCCCCCATCGCAATGGTTGTCATAATGATAGGGCGAGCCCGCTTACGACACGCGTCCAGTATCGCATCTAGGCGAGATTTGCCCTGTTGCTCGGCAATGATGGCATAGTCCACGAGCAGGATAGAGTTCTTGGTGGCGATACCCATGAGCATGATAAAGCCAATCATGGACGAAATGGACAAGCTAGACCCTGTTACCACCAAGCCAATCAACGCCCCACCGATAGATAACGGCAACGCCATCAGGATAGTAAAGGGCTGTAACACCTTGTGGAACAGTAGCACCAACACGCCAAAGATGCAAAATATCCCCACGCCCATCGCAATGACAAAGCCTGTAAATAGCTCCGCCATACTATCAGCTTGCCCCTCGTCCATCGCACTCACACCATCAGGCAGGTTGGTTAGGCTTGGCAAGTCCTTAACGGCACTGACCACCTCGCCTAACTCCTGCTCGGACTGTACCGTGATTTTGATACTGCGTTCACGATTGAGACGGCGAATCTCCGCCTCGCCTGTGGTAAAGTCAATATCCGCCACTTCCGAGAGCTTGACCGCATTGCCCGTACTGCTTGGCACATACAGGCTAGACAACGTCACAGGGTCGGCACGCACGCTGTCAGGCAGTCGCACGACAATGGGGATTTGACGTGTGTCAAGGCTCAGCTTAGAGAGTGCCTGTTCATAGTCGCCCTGTGTGGCGATACGCAAGGTATCAGCAAGCGACTGCGTGGTAACGCCCTTATCCGCCATACGCATGGGGTCAGGGATAACGGCAAGCTCGGGCTTAGGCAACGGCTTGTTACTGCTCACCAATGAGACGCTTGGCAGTCCACGAATCTCCGCCATGACCTTATCCACCGTCTCTTCTAGCAGTCTGGGGTTATCCGAACGTAGCGAGAACCCATAGCCCGTATCGCCCCCTGCCGACATACCCACCGTAAAGCGAGCAGACGGCACGCCTTTGATGACGTCCGATATGGCGTGTTCTATCTCTGTCTTTGTAGGACGCTTGCCACGTGGGGCAAGCACGACATTGAGTGTGGCGTTATTTTCCGCTCCTGCGGATGCATTGCGACTGTCCGCCCCACCGCTTGCCGTCCCCACCGACACGAATACCGACTGCACGCCATCGATGTGGCGGATACGCTCGGCAGTCATGTCTGCGATGACGGTCGTGTCTTTTAGCACCGCATCAGGGGTTAGCTCTAAGGTGAGCTGGGTCTGGTCGCTATCATCTGCTGGCACGAACTCACCCGAGAGTAGCCCTGCCATCGCCAACGAACCGATGAACAGCACAATGGTCGCCCCAAGCGTGATAAAGCGGTGCTTTAATGTCCATGACACCAGTTTGAGATAGGCGGTCATGGTTTTGCTTGTCGTCTCGGTTTTAGGCTGTTCAGGTTTTAGGATGTATGCCGCCATCATGGGCGTAACCAGACGTGCCACCAATAACGAGATAAACACCGAAATCGCCGCCATCCACCCAAACTGCTTAAAAAACTGCCCCACCACCCCACTCATAAAGGCGGTCGGCAAAAACACGGCAATGAGCGTAAACGTGGTCGCCACCACCGCAAGCCCAATCTCATCTGCTGCCTCCATCGCCGCCTCGTATGGGGTCTTACCCATGTGTAGGTGTCGCATGATGTTTTCCACTTCAACAATGGCATCATCAACCAACACACCGATGACGAGCGACAAGGCAAGTAGTGAGATGATGTTTAAACTAAAATCAAACACATACATCGCCAAAAAGGTCGGTATGATCGACAACGGCAGTGCCGCTGCTGCCGCCAAAGTCGCTCGCCAGTTTCGCAAAAACAGCCACACCACGACCACCGCCAAGATACAGCCCTCGATGAGCATTTTCATGCTGGCATTATAATCTTCAAAAACGGGCTGAGCGTTGTCATAGATTTTTTGGACACGGATATGCGGTATCTCTTGGGCGAGTTTGGCAAGCTCATCATCAATGCCCTTTACCATATCCACTTCGCTTGCCCCACGTGAGCGAGTAAAATTAACCGCGACCACCGTCTGTCCGTCCAACTTTGCCACGCTACTTCGGTCGGCATGAGCGTCATCAATACTGGCAAGCTGACCTAATGGC
Source organism: Moraxella equi (assembly GCF_002027555.1). GTDB lineage: Bacteria > Pseudomonadota > Gammaproteobacteria > Pseudomonadales > Moraxellaceae > Moraxella > Moraxella equi. The sequence goes on along the minus strand of NZ_MXAP01000029.1, from coordinate 11,585 downwards.
ACGCCCCCTGCTGGGGTAACGACTTGGATATGAGCCAGCTCCTCAACACTGCGTGCCGCCCCTAGCACTCGAATGGTCTGCATACCGCCACCGATTTTGGCGGTGCCACCTGTGGCATCTGTCTGTGAAGCACTGATTTGGTTGGACAAATTACCAATGGGTAACCCCCACCCATTTAGCTTTGTCACATCAGGAGCGACGATGATTTGGCGTTCAATACCGCCCACACGGCTCATCGTCCCCACGCCTGCGACATTAGAAAGACGTTTGTTTAATGTATCATCAACAAACCACGACAGCTCCGCCTCGCTCATGTTATCAGACGCCACCGAATAGCCTGCCACAGGAAAGCCTGCGGTGGAGACCTTGGTAATAATCGGCTCTTCGGCAGCAGCCGGCAAATCACTGCTAATCTCATCTAGTGCCGAACGCACGTCATCGACCGCCTCCGCTAGGTCTTTTTCTAGGGCAAATTCGGTATGTACCGTTGCCACGCCTGTCTGCAAGGTCGAGCGAATGTGCTTAACCCCTGATATGGACGTGATTTTGTTTTCTATTTTTTTGGCGACGTCTGTTTCTAGCTGGGCAGGGCTTGCCCCCGAATACGCCACCGTAACGATGACGGCAGGCACATCAATGTCGGGGAACTGCTGAATTTTCATGTTGTTAAAAGCAAGCAATCCACCGAGTGTAAATAAGGTAAATAACAAAATCGCCACTAAGGGATTTTTGATAGAATAGGCTGAAAAATTCATGGTTGCCCTGCCTTATCCCCTGCCATGTCTTGGGTCATGACGATATTTACCAAATCATTTTCATTTAAAAAACTCACCCCATTTGCCACAATGAGCGTATCAGACGGCAAATCGGTCGCCACTTTATCCTGCTCACGAGCCAAAACGGTGATTTTTTGGCGTTGGGTTTGGTAAACGTCCGTCTTGTCGGTTTTGGCAAGTTGCCACACATAGTCATAGCCGTCCGTACTCATGACTGCCGAGCTGGGTATGGCGTGATGACTTTGACTGCCTAGCACAAACTGTCCACGCTGATACGTCCCTGCTCTTAGGGCGAAGTGGGCGGGCATGGCGACATGCACGACTATCTCACGCCCTGCATTGGCGGTTGGCGACAGATGAGTAACCGTCCCTACCACGCTCTCATCGCCCACCATGACCTGTGCCTGCTGTCCGACATCGATACGCTCGGCATCGGCAGGCGAGAGTGTCGCTTGCCATTCGAGCCGTCCGCCTTTGATAATACTAAATAATGGCGTGCCACTAACCAGTACGCCCACCTGTGCGTTTTTGGCACTGATAATCCCTGCCACAGGGGCAGTGATTTGGGTGTTATTTAGGTTGCTTTTGGCGGTGCTAAGGCGTGCCAAACTCGCCTTTTCGGTCGCTTGGGCTTGTTTTAGGGCGGTGCGATAGCTGTCCACTTGCTGACGGCTGACCGCATCAATGGCAAGTAGTGGCTCCACGCGTGCCAAATCCGCCTGTGCCTGCTCACGGCTCGCCCTTGCCTGCTCATAATCCGCCTGTGCCTGCACCGCATTCTCACTCATGGTGTCTTTATCTAGCACGGCAAGCACCTGCCCTGCCTTGACATAATCGCCCACTTCAACGAGTACCTGCTCAATGGTCGCCCCTGTGATTTTGGCACTGACTTCGGCAGTCTCTTTGGCACTCATCACGCCACTGGCGGACAAGCTATCTGATACAAGCATGGGGCTTGGTGTGGTCGCCTGTACGGTCATGGCGATTTTGGTGTTATCGGGTGCGTCAATGGACGTGGCACGTTCGGTCTCTGACGGCTTGGCGGTCAGTCGCCCTATTAGCACACTAGACACCACAAGGGCAATGGCACACATCGCCCACAATAAGGCATTTTTGGGATTAAAAGTCGGCTTGTTCATGGTGATTTTATGAGTGATAAAAACAGCATTGTAGCAAGGTCGGGGGGATTGTCAAGGGTATTTGTGCTACTTCACGTCCGTGTTTTTATCAGCTCCCTTAGCCTATCTTTCTGCCCTATCAGCTCCATTTTTTGATTATCAAAATACTCCTGCCAATCATCGATACTGCTTACCACTTGATGGCTTTGACTTGCTTTAATCTCATCAATGATAGCTTTAAGACTATCCAGCTTTTGGGATAATTGACTTTTGATGAGTTTTAATTTGTCGCTTTGGCTGACGGTCTCTGAGCGAGCCTTAAATATCCCTTTTTGCAAATCATCAAGTATCCGCTCCACCGTTTTTAGGTCATTTTGTTCATAGGCTTGTCGCAACTCATTAAACACCGCCATTGCCATGTCCTTTTGCTCGTCATTGACACGGTCGGGGTGGCATATTTGACTGGCTTTGCGGTAGGCTTGTTTTAGGCGTTTTTGTTCATCGGCATTTAGTTCATAATGCGTTTTGGCTTTTTCTTTGTCCAACTGCTCATTAAATGTTTGCTCGTCTTGTTTGGCTTCATCGTAGGCATTTTGGTCGCCTTGCTGTTTGGCAAGTTGTTTTCGCAAAGATAAAATTTCACTGATTAAATCACCCAAATTCATGCTGTGCTGATGATTAAAATCGGCAAGTAATTTTTCTAATTCCGCCTTTTCGCTGTCGTATAAATTGATTTCATGTTCCAATAGCCGAATTTCCAATTTTAACGCCATAATATCAGCGTCAGCATAAATCGCAATCGTATGATATTTTTTGACAAACTCATCAATTAAGCTAATCGCTTGGCTAAATTGCAAAGATTTAATCGACCCATAAATACTCGCAATATCTTGCTCACTTTCAAATTGTTTTAGTTTTTGATTTTCCCTTGTAATGTCGTCCAAATCTTCCAATATCACATAATTTTTTAAAATCTCTAAGCGTTTGATGATTTGGGCGATTGGTAAAATAATCTCATTATTGGGAATGGGTTTATCAATAATTTTGTAAAATTGTTGATAAAATGCCTTTGCCAACATTGTATCTTGGCTAATGGTAATGTTTTCAAAATTATTCTTTTCGGCTCGCATACTCCAATTAAATGAACCTGTAATTACCACTGAATTATCAATCACGCAAAATTTATTGTGCATTAAGTCTTTTTTACCGTCCCCAATCCAATAAGTCTGGCAATCTGAATAATGATTTAACTCATCGTGATTGATTTTGACTTTATCGCCTTTGTTGATACGGTCATTTGATATAATCAGTTGCACTCGCACACCGCTTTTGGCTTTGGCAATTAAAATTTCAAAAAAGTCGGCACGAGTAAACCACGCTACCGCAATATAAATGCTCTGCGTGGCTTTATTTAATTCAGCAATAATATGCTGTGGAATATTATCAAATAAGGCTTGGGTTTGCATTTTTTGTCCTAAAAGTAAATATAGCAATTTGGTAGTTGTTGTCTTAACCATTCAATATCTTGGGGATTGATTGGATTATCTCTCAAATCAAGATCTTCAAGATTTATTAAATTAACTAACACGGAAATTTCTTGGATTTGGTTTTTCCAAAAATAAAGTCTGGTTAATTGCTTTAAATTAGCGAGTATAGAAATATCTTGAATATCATTATCTGACAAATCAAGTTTGGTTAATTGAGTTAAATTAGCCAGTGCAGAGATGTCTTGGATTTGGTTATGGCATAACCAAAGTGTGGTTAGTTGAGTTAAATTAGCAAGTGCAGAAAAGTCTTGGATTTCGTTTTCGTTCAAAAAAAGCACTGTTAATTGCGTTAAGTTGCAATTCTTTTAAATAACTAAAAGTCAATTCACGATTAAGCCAATCAAAATCTTTTTGATAATGATAGTTTTCATCAAAACCCCAATCATTATTTGGCCATAACTCCAATTTTAATCCAAGTCTTAAAAATAACCACTTCCACTCATCACTAAGCGATAGCCACCATTCCCACAGCTCATCATCACTCATCTCACCAATACCCTTTACCCCTGTTTTGGCAAGGAGTTTATTGGTAAGGCTTATCAGCGTATCGGTACGGCGTAGGGTTAGCCCTGTTTGGCTTGGAATTAGGTTTGACATGATTTTTCCTTTTTAAAAGGGTGATTTTAGCATAATATTCACGCCCCCACAAACTCCCCACTCTCTTTTAGCCATAGCCCTATCATCGCTTGGGTTAGGGCGGTTTTGTTGGGTTGATTGATGAGATGATTGGCAAGGTTTTGGGCGATGTGGAGCAGGCTCTCATCTCGCACGATGTCCGCCAGATAGTAGCCCATGTCACCCGTTTGGCGTTTGCCCAGTAGCTCGCCTGCCCCACGCAGTTCTAAGTCCTTTTGGGCGATGACAAAGCCGTCCGTGCTATCCCTTAGGATATTGAGCCTCTCGATGCCTGTGGGCGATAGGGGCATTTGATACAGTAGCACACAAAAGGACTTTTCTAAGCCACGCCCCACACGCCCACGCAGTTGGTGGAGCTGAGATAAGCCGAGCCGTTCGGCATTTTCTATCACCATAAGAGACGCATTTGGCACGTCCACGCCCACTTCTATCACGGTGGTGGCGACCAGTAGGTCAATGTCGCCTTGATTAAAATCATTCATCACCGCTTGCTTATCACTGGCTTTCATTTTGCCATGTACCAGTCCTATCCGTATGTCCAACCGCTCGCACAAATCTTCATATAACAGCTCTGCCGACTGTGCGTCTAGGGCGGTGGACTCTTCCACGAGCGGACACACCCAGTAGGCTTGTTTGCCGTTTTTGCAGTTGATGCGTATCCGCTCAATCACTTCATCACGGCGGTCTCGGTTAATGGTAACAGTGGTAATAGGCGTGCGGTTGGGCGGTAGCTCATCTATCACCGACACGTCCATGTCGCCATACATACTCATCGCCAGCGTGCGTGGAATGGGGGTGGCGGTCATGACAAGCTGATGCGGGGTGCTGTTTGCCACGCCTTTACTGACGAGCTTCAATCGTTGCTCCACGCCAAAACGGTGTTGTTCGTCAATGATAACAAGCCCCAATTTGGCAAATGCCACACCGTCTTGGAAGAGGGCGTGCGTACCAACCACGATTTGCACCTCATTATTGATAATGGCACCTAAACTGGTATTACGTTCTTTGGTGGTCTGTTTACCGGCAAGCCAGCCCACGCCAATACCCATCGGCTCAAACCATTTTTTAAAATTAATCAAGTGCTGTTCTGCCAAAATCTCGGTCGGTGCCATGATTGCCACTTGCCAACCGCTGTCAATGGCATGACACGCTGACAGACCTGCCACAAGCGTTTTGCCCGCCCCCACGTCCCCTTGCACAAGGCGGAGCATGGGCGTACTGGTGGCAAGGTCGGCAACTATCTCGCTAACGACACGCTGTTGGGCATTGGTCGGGCGAAAGGGCAGGCTCGCCACAAGCCTATCGGCAAGCGGACTGACACGCTCGCAAAAAGGGGCTTTGTGGGCGTGTAGGTTTTGCTTGCGGTACAAAAACACAAGCTGATGAGCGGTAAGCTCTTCTATAATGAGTCTTTGACAAGCAGGGTGGGTGCGGTCTTTTAGCCCTGTCAAAAGTGCCGTTTGGCTAAAAATATCCGCCTGTGGGTCAGGCAGGTGTATGGCACTCAAGGCGGACAACAAATCGCCCTGCACGCTTACGCCCACGCTGTTAAAATCATCATCAGACAGGCAAGTTAAAGGCGTCTCACGAACAGCGTTAATCGCCATGCGGACAAGCTGACGCAGTTTGTTTTGATGAAGCCCCTTGACGGTCGGATAAATGGGTAAAAGCCCACTTTCAAACGTCTTTGTCCCTGTGATGTGGTACTCTGGGTGAGCCATTTGCACGCCATAGCGACTGACCTTTATCTCGCCAAATGCGGTGATGTTCGCCCCCATGGTCATGGTTTGCAACAGAGTCGGATAGGTTTTAAAAAACTGCAAAACAACCATGCCAGTGCTGTCTTCTAGGCACACCGACAGCCGTCCTTTATTGCTCGCTACGTCCGTGATAACCCCTGCAATCATGCACACTTGCCCATTTTCTACCGTATTCATCGGCACGGTACAGCTACGGTCTTCATAATCGCGGGGCAGGTGCATGAGCAAATCAAAAATGCGATGAATATCAAGCTCGGCAAGTTTTTTTGCCAACGGCTGACTCACGCCTGCAAGGGCGGTAATGGGATATTGGGTGGGGGCAAGGGTTGTCATGGGCATTTAATCAAATATTTTTTGTCATTTTAAGGCTTATGGTATAAATTGACAAGAATTTATCTTTTGAAATGATAAATTTTAGTAAAACAATTATTCACCTAATCACATTTTTACGCCATTTAACCAAAAAAATAAACCGTTTATTTTTTTATGGCATAAACGGCAGTTTATACCCTACCGAAAACCACGAATGTTGTGCAAGTTTTGTGATACATTATTTACAATTTGATGACTTTTGGTGTAAAATGTCATCAGCATTACCCTATTTGGGGTTCATTTAAAAATACAATACGGCACATAACTTGCAATATCGCCAGCATTGGCAAAGCACGAAGAGACACACATGGCAAAAGTAGCAACTGAACAGTTAATTGATTTTAAATACTCGGGCACCAACCGACGTGGACAAAACGTCAAGGGTGAGATGACCTCTAAGAGCATTGAACTTGCTCGTGCCCAACTACGCAAGCAGGGCATCATCGTTCAAGACATCCGTCAAAAGCCCAAACCGTTATTTAGCATGAAGAAGTCAATTAAAGCCATTGATATTGCCATTTTTGTGCGTCAGCTTGCCACCATGATGAAAGCAGGTGTACCACTAACACAGTCCTTTGAGATTGTCGCCGATTCACTTGACAATCCTAGCATGAAAGACTTAGTATTAAAAGTTAAAGCTGACATTGAATCAGGGAGCAACTTTGCCACTGCCCTGCGTAAGCACCCCAAATACTTTGATGACCTCTTTTGTTCATTAGTCGAGTCTGGTGAACAGTCGGGTGCGTTAGAGACCATGCTTGAACGTGTCGCCACCTATAAAGAGAAAAGCGAGTTATTGAAAGCAAAAATTAAAAAAGCAATGAAATATCCAATTGCAGTCATTGTAGTTGCCATCATTGTTACTGCCATTTTGCTTATTAAGGTTGTCCCTGTTTTTGCTGAAATGTTTGAAGGTTTTGGAGCTGAACTGCCAGCATTCACTCAAATGGTAGTCAATATGTCAAACTGGATGGCAAAATACTATTTGGTTTTTTTTGGTGCATTGGCAATTATTGTTATCGCATTTAGCCAAGCAAAACTACGCTCTAAAAAGTTTCGTGACTTTTTGGATAAACTGACCTTAAAACTACCCATATTTGGTGACATTGCTTATAAAGCCATCATTGCTCGTTTTTGTCGCACTTTATCGACCACTTTTGCTGCCGGTGTACCTTTGATTGATGCTCTAGACTCTACCGCAGGGGCAACCAACAACGTGGTTTTCTATAATGCCACCCAACGCATCAAAGAGGATGTTGCCACCGGTCAACAAATGCAGTTTGCCATGCGTACCACCAACCTATTTCCTAGCATGGTTATTCAAATGGTCGGCATTGGCGAAGAAGCTGGTAGTCTAGAAGAAATGTTGGATAAATCCGCTACTTTTTATGAAAATGAAGTGGACAATGCTGTTGATGGCTTAACCAGTTTGATGGAACCCATGATTATGGCATTTTTAGGCGTGGTTATTGGTGGTTTAGTTATCGCCATGTATCTACCAATCTTCATGATGGGCGATGTTATCGGATGATGAATTGCTTTACCTTTTTATCAGACAATTTATGGTTGGCACTTGCCCTAGTTGGACTGCTAGGGCTTTGTGTTGGTTCATTTTTAAATGTAGTGATTCACCGCACACCACTCATCATGAATTGCGAATGGCGTAAAGATGCAGCGTGGTTTTTAGGCACTCAATCCGACCTTGACCCCAAGCATGTCAAGCCCATTCAAGATGTCATCACCAATGACATACCCATCAGCCTATCCTTTCCACCTTCTCGTTGCCCCAAATGCAACCATCAGATTCGTGCTTACGAAAACATCCCCGTTTTAAGTTGGCTTATCCTATTGCGTGGTAAATGCTCTGGCTGTGGTAATCCTATTAGCATGCGTTATCCATTGGTGGAACTCATCACTGCCTTACTGTCCGTTTTGGTGATTTATACACTTGGGGCAAATATCGCAGGTGCTTTGGGGCTTATCTACCTGTGGATACTTATTGCTTTAACTGGCATTGATTTTGATACTCAGCTACTACCTGACCGTTTGGTTTTTCCGCTAGGCATGATAGGTCTTATGGCAAACACCCAAAATGTCTTTACTTCGCTTGGCTCTGCAGTATGGGGTGGTCTACTTGGTTTTTTATCCTTTTGGTCGGTTGCCAAACTCTATGCACTCATCACCAAAAAAGACGGCATGGGGGCAGGCGATTTTAAACTCTTAGGGGCGATTGGAGCGTGGCTTGGCGTGAGCATATTACCCTTTTTGATTCTTGTATCTGCTGTACTAGGCTCTATCGTGGGCGTGGTTTTGATGAGACTGCGTGGCGAAAGCCGTGCCTTTGCCTTTGGTCCTTATATCGCCATTGCAGGTGTCATCGCCCTACTGTGGGGCGATGACATCATGGGTTGGTATTTAAATATGTACAAAATGTAAAAAAGTGCTTGCCATTTAAAATTTATCTGTTATAATAGCACCACTTTTAGGCGTATAGCTCAGTTGGTTAGAGCACCACCTTGACATGGTGGGGGTCGATGGTTCGAGTCCGTTTACGCCTACCATATCCAAACCCCTTGAAATACCGATGTTTCAAGGGGTTTTTGTTTGTCTTGACAAAATTACTGACAACAATAAATGTGTGCATTTTGGACGAAAAATGCGTAAAATAAAGATAAATTTACACCAAACAACCCAATGACTGTCAAGTCATTTTCTCATCAAAATTTATCCCTTGTGATTTGCCCTGTGTTACAATAATCCCAGCCATTTCTTGTACCCCCTATTTCACAAGGACAGCCATGACCACATTTTTTAAAGGCAAATTCCTAAAAAGCAAACCTGCCCACATCCACGCCGATGATACACCCTATCCGCATATTTTTCGTCCGCTGGATTTGGGCTTTACCACCCTAAAAAACCGCATGGTCATGGGGTCTATGCACACAGGACTTGAAGACAGATTTTTTAATTATGGTAAGCTCGCCCGCTATTTTGAAGAGCGTGCCAAGGGCGGTGTCGCCCTAATTATCACAGGCGGTATCTCGCCCAACCGTGAAGGCTGGCTTACCCCCTTTGGCGGAACGCTAAACCGCACCGCCGACATCATTCATCACGCCCGAATTACCCGAGCGGTACATAAGCACGACACCAAAATTCTCTTACAAATCCTACACAGCGGACGTTATGGCTATCAGCCCTTTGTGGTCGCCCCAAGCCCCATCAAGTCGCCCATTTCACCCTTTAAGCCACGCCCAATGTCCGCCAAAAACATCAAGGCAACCATAGACGACTACGTCCACACCGCCAAACTTGCCAAAAAAGCAGGCTATGATGGCGTGGAAATCATGGGTTCAGAAGGCTATCTTATCAACCAATTCTTATCCGCTCGCACCAACCAACGCACCGATGATTATGGCGGTAGCTTAGAAAACCGAGCCAGATTTGCCCTAGACATCGTCAAGGCGATTCGTGGGGCAGTTGGCACCGATTTTATCATCAGCTTTCGCTTGTCTATGCTCGAGCTCGTTGAAGACGGTGCGGTCATGGCGGACGTCATCAATCTTTCCACGTGGTTGGAGTCGGCAGGGGTCACACTCATTAACACGGGTATCGGCTGGCATGAAGCCCGTATCCCCACCATCGTAACAAGTGTGCCACGAGCAGTTTTTATACGGTTTAGCCAAGCGGTCAAAGACGCCATTAATATCCCTGTCATCGGGGCGAACCGCATTAATATGCCTGACACGGCAGAGACGATTTTGGCAAATGGACAAGTGGATTTGGTGCAAATGGCACGCCCCTTTTTGGCGGACGGTGCGTGGGTACAAAAAGCCCAAACTGGCAATGCTCATCTGATTAACACCTGTATCGGTTGTAATCAAGCCTGCCTTGACCACACTTTCGCTGGCGAGCGAGCGACTTGCCTGGTCAATCCACGAGCGTGTTTTGAGAGCGAATACGACATTCGCCCCACCAAAAAAACTAAAAAAATCGCTGTCATCGGGGGCGGTGTCGCTGGCATGACCGTTGCCGTTACCGCAAGCGAGCGTGGACATGACGTGACCATCTTTGAGCGCAACAGCACGCTTGGCGGTCAGTTTAATTTTGCCAAAGTTATCCCTGGTAAAGAAGAATTTTTTGAGACCATTCGCTATTATCGCAATATGATAGAAAAATTAAACATAAAAGTTCAATTAAATCACGATGTTAGCGATGAATTTTTAAAAAATAGCAACTTCGATGACATCGTCATCGCCACAGGGGTCGTACCACGCAAAGTGCGATTTGACGGCATCGACTTGCCACAGGTCATGACCTATGCCGAACTGCTCTCGGGACAAAAGGTCGCCGGTGAGCGAGTGGCGGTATTGGGGGCAGGCGGCATCGGCTTTGACGTGGCAGAATTTTTGGCACATGGGGGCGTGATTGCCAAAGACGTGCATGACCCCACTTATCGCCCCACCGCCCAAAACCCTGATGAGTTTTTTGCTCAATGGGGCGTAAACCCCGAGCCACATTATGACAGCAAAGGCGGACTTGCCAAACCTACCCCCACGCCAAGCCGCCGCCAGATTTATCTACTCCAACGCAGTGAAGGCAAGCTCGGCAAAGGACTCAATAAAACCACCGGCTGGGTACATAAAGCGGTCATCAAGCAAGCCGGCGTTATCCAAATATCAGGGGCAACGTACGACAAAATCACCGATGAAGGCTTATGGATAACGGTCAATGGACAAGCCCAACTGCTCCGTGTGGACAGCGTGGTGCTGTGCGTGGGGCAAGAGTCGGTCAATCATCTCATGCCAAAACTGGGCGACACCCCCAAAGCCCACTACCACATCATTGGCGGAGCAAAAAATGCCAAGCGCCTAGACGCCAAACGAGCGATTAGAGAAGGGTTTTTGCTTGGTATTCATTTGTAAGGGCAAGTTGATAAAAAATCGGGTAAGCCTACACTTACCCGATTGCCGTTTATTTTACCCGAATAAACGCCACATCAATGTCTTGTTTTGGCACAAAGTTATTTTCAATCACTTCAAATTTGCCCTGTCCCACCTTTTTCACTTTGCCTCTACCTGCCCAACAAAACGACACAATCTCATCACTATCACGCTCGACAGTAAGTTTAAACCGCTCAATCGGCTTTGCCCAGTTCGCCCCCGTGGTCAGCACATAACCCAATGCCGAATAAGACAAAGGGTGCGTGCCTGCTTTTTTATCCAAGTTTTGCCGAGTGGCTTTATCCAAACAAAAATTACTGTCTAGACTTTCATCGAAAAAGACACCGCCACCCACTATGGGGCGATAGCTGTGGTTAATGCGAGTGACAGTATTGGCTTTAAATGTTTGTGTTCATTCATATACCAACCGAACCCA